>DASVAW010000001.1 GCA_036376135.1 Candidatus Polarisedimenticolaceae bacterium
GCGCGGATTCAAGGAAACCGGCTACGCTAGGCGGTCCCTGGACTCCCGAAGGAGCGAACGATGCCCGTCTTCGACGAAGCGACCGCGACCGCGCGGCGGCAACGCGCGGAACAGGCCCTCGGAGCGAACGCACCCATCCTCGTGGTCGGGGCGGGAGAGCCGATCGGCGTCCCCGGCGGCCTCGACCGGACCTACCCGTTCCTCGCCCATCCCGAGTACTACTGGCTGACCGGCGCGAGGCGCGCCGGCGGGGTCGTCGTCTTCGAGCCGGGGGCCGGCTGGACGCACTTCGTCCGTCCCGCCAGCGCCGAGGAGCGCCTCTGGGAAGGGGAGCCCGACGTCCCCGAAGGGGAGGACCTCGCGAAGTTCGAGGCGTGGGCGAAGGCCCGCGCGGGCCGGAAGATCGCGGCCCTCGGCGTGCCGCCGAAGGAGGTCGCCGCGGACCCGGCATCGACGGCGGCGGCCCAGGTCGCCCTCGACGCCGCGCGCCGCCCGAAAGACGACGCGGAGATCGCGCTCCTTCGCCGCGCGGCGGCGGCGACCGCCGCGGGGTACGCCCGGCTCCCCGAGTGGATCCGCCCCGGCGTGACCGAGCGGAGGATCCAGGTCGAGCTGGAGGCGGAGTTCTACCGCGCCGGGTGCGACGGTGTCGGATACGGCACCATCGTCGGCGCCGGGACGCATGCCGCCGTCCTGCACTTCGAGCCCGGCGACCGCGTGGTCGGTGAGGACGACGTCGTGCTCATCGACGCCGGGGGCCACGTGGCGCAGTACACCTCCGACGTCACCCGGACCTTCCACGCGAAGGGCAGGCTCAACCCGCAGCAGAAGGCGATCTACGACGTCGTGCTCGCGGCGGAGGTCGAGGGGATCGGCCTGTGCACGATCGGGCGCGAGTGGCACGACGTGCACCGCGCCTGCGCGCGGGTGCTCGCGCAGGGGCTGAAGGACCTCGGGCTGCTGCGCGGCGAGGTGGACGGCCTCCTCGAGTCGGAGGCGATCACCTGCTTCTTCCCCCACGGCATCGGCCACATGGTCGGGCTCTACGTCCGCGACGTGGGCGGCCGCGCGCCGGGGCGCGAGGAGGGGCGCAAGTGCTGCGGGACGAAGGTGCGCGTGGACCTTCCGCTCGGCGAGCACTTCGTGATGACCGTCGAGCCGGGGATCTACTTCGTGCCGGCGATCCTCGACGACCCCGAGCGGCGCAAGCGTTTCCCCGATGCGGTGGCGTGGGACGCCGCCGAGCGCTGGCGCCCGGTGGGCGGCGTCCGCATCGAGGACAACATCCTCGTCACGAGGTCGGGGCCGGAGAACCTGACGGCGGCGATCCCGAAGTAAGGGTTACCGGTCGCCGAGGTCGCGCAGCGAGGCGTCGTACGGCGCCCGCGCGATCCCGCGCTCGGTCACGATCGCCGCGATCAGCCGCGACGGGGTGACGTCGAAGGCGGGGTTGCGCACCGCCACCCCCGCCGGCGCGGTCCGCGTGCCGAACAGCTCGGTCACCTCGGAGGGGTCGCGTTCCTCGATCGGGATGCGATCGCCGTCGGGGCAGGCGGGATCGACCGTCGACCAGGGCGCCGCCACGTAGAAGGGGATGCCGTGCTCCTTCGCGAGCACCGCGACCGAATAGGTCCCGATCTTGTTCGCCACGTCGCCGTTCGCGGCGATGCGGTCGGCGCCGACGACCACGAGGTCGATCTCGCCGCGGCGCATGAGGCTCCCCGCCGCGACGTCGGCGATCAGGGTCACGTCGATCCCGTCGTGCATGAGCTCCCACGCCGTCAGCCGCGCTCCCTGCAGGAACGGGCGCGTCTCGTCGGCGAGGACACGGACTTTCTTCCCCGCTTCGTGCGCGGCGCGGATGACGCCGAGCGCGGTGCCGTAGCCGGCGGTCGCGAGCCCTCCCGCGTTGCAGTGCGTGAGGATGCGCGCCCCCACGGGGACGAGCGTCGCGCCGTGGCGTCCCATCGCACGACAGGAGGCGAGGTCGTCCTCGCGGATCGTCCGGGCCTCGCGCTCGAGCCGCGCGGCGGCCTCCGCCGGGGAGGCTCCGCCCTCGCGCGCCGCGCGCAGGACGTCGCCCATCCGGTCGACCGCCCACATGAGGTTCACGGCGGTCGGCCGCGCGGCGCGCAGCACGGCGAGCGCGTAGCTCATCGCGGCGTCGAACGGGGCGGGGGGCAGGAACGCCAGGCGCGTCGCCTCCACCGCGACCCCGAAGGCCGCGGTCACCCCGATCGCGGGGGCGCCCCGCACCACCATGTCGCGGATCGCGTGGGCGGTCTCCTCCGCGCTCGCGCAGGTGACGTAGGTCTCGACGACGGGGAGCTTGCGCTGGTCGATCAGGCGCACGCCTTCGGGAGTCCGCTCGACGGTCGTGAACATGACCCGGATTATGGAGGCTCGGCGCGCCGCGCCGCTATACTCGCGGCGTTCCGGAGGGTCCGAACCCCATGGCCGACTCCCGCAAGCGCTGGGAAGACGACGTCCTCGCCAAGTCGCTGGCGAGAAGCCCCGAGCGCAAGGACCGGTTCGAGACGACCTCGGGGATCCCCGTGGAGCGCGTCTACGCCGGCGACGATTCCGACGGGCTGGGATTTCCCGGCGAGTATCCGTACACCCGCGGCGTCCAGCCGACGATGTACCGCAGCCGCTTCTGGACGATGCGGCAGTACTCCGGGTTCGGGAACGCCGTGGAGACCAACCGGCGTTTCCGCTACCTCCTCGAGCAGGGGCAGTCGGGGCTGTCGGTCGCCTTCGATCTTCCCACGCAGATGGGGTACGACTCCGACCACGCGATGGCGATGGGGGAGGTCGGGAAGGTCGGCGTGGCGATCTCGTCCCTCGAGGACATGGAGGAGCTTCTCGCCGAGATTCCGCTCGACCGCGTCTCGACGTCGATGACGATCAACTCCACCGCGTCGATCCTGCTCGCGCTCTACGTGGCGGTCGCGAAGCGGCGCGGGATATCGCCGTCGAAGCTCTCGGGGACGATCCAGAACGACCTGCTCAAGGAGTACATCGCCCGGGGCACGTACATCTATCCCCCCGAGGCGTCGATCCGGATCACGACCGACCTTTTCTCCTGGTGCGCGGAACGCGTGCCGCGGTGGAACACGATCTCGATCTCCGGTTACCACATGCGCGAGGCGGGGGCGACCGCCGTGCAGGAGGTCGCGTTCACCCTCGCGAACGCCGTCGCGTATTGCGAGGCGGCGCTCGCGCGGGGTCTCAAGTTCGAGCAGTTCGGCCCGCGCCTCTCGTTCTTCATGAACGGCCACTCGAACTTCTTCGAGGAGGCGGCGAAGTTCCGCGCGGCCCGTCGCCTGTGGGCGAGGCTCGTGCGCGAGCGTTTCGGCGTCGACGATCCCGAGTCGGCGAAGTTCCGCTTCCACACGCAGACCGCCGGCTCGACCCTCACCGCGCAGCAACCCGAAGTCAATCTCGTCCGCACGGCGCTGCAGGCGCTCTCGGCCGTTCTCGGGGGAACCCAGTCGCTGCACACGAACTCGATGGACGAGGCGCTCGGCCTCCCCACCGAGCACGCGGCCCTGCTCGCCCTGCGGACGCAACAGGTCCTCGCCCACGAGACCGGCGTCGGCGACACGGTCGACCCGCTCGCGGGGTCGTATTTCGTCGAGGCGCTGACCGACGCGATCGAGCGCGGCGCACGCGCGTACCTCGACAAGATCGACGCGATGGGGGGTGCGACGCGCGCCCTCGAGAAGGGGTTCCAGCAGCGCGAGATCCACGAGGCCGCGTACCGGTGGCAGAAGCAGGTCGAGCGCGGGGAGCAGGTCGTGGTGGGCGTGAACCGGTTCACCGAAGGGGACGCCGCCAAGCCCCCGATCCTGCGGATCGATCCCTCCCTCGAGCCCGCCCGCGTGGAGCGGTTGAAGGCCCTTCGCGCCCGGCGGGACGCCGGAGCGACGTCGCGGGCGCTTCAGGGGGTCGAGGACGCGGCCCGCTCCGACTCCAACGTGATGCCGGCGATCCTCACGGCGGTGGAGTCGCAGGCGACCCTCGGCGAGATCGCCGACCGCATGCGCGCCGTCTTCGGCGTGTACCACGAGACCTTCGCGTTCTAGGAGGCGCCATGGAGCTCCGACTCGACCCCGCGACGCGAGAGACGCTCGCGGACCGGAGGGAGCGGCTCCGCTCGATCCAGGCTTCCGGCCCCGCTTCCCCCGAGATCGCGGACCTGCTCTCGCGCGTGGATGCCGCGCTGGGGCGCTGGGAGGCCGGCCGTTACGGCCTCTGCGAGATCTGCGGGGACCCCGTGGAGGAGGATCGGCTGCGCGCCGATCCTCTGATCCGGTACTGCGTCGACGACATGGACGCGGCCGAACGGGCGGCGCTCGAGCGCGACCTGGGCACCGCGGCCCGCGTGCAGCGCGCGCTCCTCCCTCCGCAGGACGTCGGCGCCGCGGGGTGGGACGTGCGGTGGGAATGGCGCCCGCACGGCGCCGTCAGCGGGGACTACTGCGATCTCGTGCCGTCGCGCTCGGGAGCCGGCGATTTCCTCTTCGCCGTCGGGGACGTCGCGGGGAAAGGCGTCGCGGCCTCCATCCTCAGCTCCCACCTCAACGCGTTGTTCCGCACGCTCCACGACCTCCAGCTCCCGGTCGGCGACATGCTGTTCCGCGCGAACCGCGTCTTCTGCGAGAGCACGGGGGAGTCCCACTACGCGACGCTCGCGGTGGGGCGCGCGGCGCCCGACGGCGCGGTGGAGTGGTGCAACGCCGGACAGACGCCGCCGCTTCTGGTCTCGGAGGCCGGGGTGGAGGCCTGTCGCGGGTCCGGCCTGCCGCTGGGGCTGTTCTGCGACGTGCCGTACCTCCCCGTCTCGAGGCGTCTGCGCCCCGGGGAGTCGCTGGTGCTCGCCACCGACGGCGTGACCGAAGCGCCGGACCAGGCGGGGGACGAGTTCGGGAGCGAGCGCCTCGGACGCGCCGCCTTCCTCGCGCGAGCCGGGAGCGCCCGCGAGATCGCCCGCGCCTGCCTCGGCGCCCTCGACGCCCACCGCGGCGGCGTCCCCGCGCACGACGACGTGACGCTGCTGGTCCTGAAGCGAGCCGGATAGAATCCGCGATCGGATGACCCCTCTCCTCGAGATCCGCGACCTGCGCGTGGTGTACGACTCCCCCCGTGGGCCGGTGCGGGCGGTGGACGGTCTGACGATGTCGCTCCGACGCGGGGAGACCTACGCGCTCGTCGGCGAGTCCGGGTGCGGGAAGTCGGCGACGGGGCTCGCGGTGATCCGGCTCGTCGAGCCGGGGCGGGTCGCGGGCGGGAGCGTCGTCCTGGAGGGACGCGACCTCCTCGCCCTCTCCGAGAAGGAGATGTGCAAGGTCCGCGGGGCGCGGATCGGCATGGTCTTCCAGGAGGCGGTCGCGTCGCTCAACCCCGTGATGCGGATCGGCACGCAGGTGGGGGAGGCGCTGCGCATCCACAAGGGTCTTTCGCGAAAGCAGGCGTGGGCCGAGGCGGTGCGCCTGCTGGGGGTCGTCGCCCTCCCCGATCCCGCGCGCCAGGCGAAGGCGTACCCGCACGAGCTCTCCGGCGGGATGGCGCAACGGGTCATGCTCGCGATCGCACTCTCGTGCTCCCCGGCGTTGCTCGTCGCCGACGAGCCGACCTCCGCCCTCGACGTCACCGTGCAGGCGCAGGTGCTCGCGCTCCTGCGCCGGCTGAAGGCGGAGTACGCGTTGACGGTGCTCCTGATCACCCACGACTTCGGCGTGGTCGCGGAGAACGCCGATCGCGTCGGCGTCATGTACGCGGGGCGTCTCGTCGAGGAGGCGCCGGTTCGCGAGCTCTTCGACACGCCCGCCCACCCGTACACGAAGGGACTGCTGCGCGCGCAGGTCGGCCGACCCACGAGCGGCCGCCGGCTCGAGGCGCTCCCCGGCGCCGTCCCCGACCCGGTCGAGCCGCCGGCGGGGTGCCGCTTCCATCCCCGCTGCGACGCGCGCTTCGAGCCGTGCGACCGCCGCGAGCCCCGGGACACGGCGCTCGGCGCCGAGCGGCGGGTCGCCTGCTTCCTGCACGAGCGGGAGACCGCGTGAGCACCCCGCTCGTCGAGGCCCGAGGGCTCGTGAAACGGTTCTCGACCGCCGCGTCGTTCTGGGGAGGCGGGCCGAAGGTGCGGGCCGTCGACGGCGTCGACCTCGAGATCCGGCGCGGGGAGACGCTGGGGCTCGTGGGGGAGTCGGGATCGGGGAAGTCGACGCTCGGGCGGTTGCTCATCCGCCTCGTCGAACCCGACGCCGGCTCGGTGCGTTTCGACGGAACCGACCTCCTCGCGCTGCGCCCGCGCGAGCTTCGCCGGATGCGGCGACGGTTCCAGATCGTCTTCCAGGACCCCTACGGCGCCCTGAACCCCAGGATGAAGGTGGCCTCGCTCGTCACGGAGCCGATGGAGATCCACGGGATCGGGGCGTCGAAGGCGGACCGTCGCGAATCGGCGGCGCGCCTCATCGAGGAGGTCGGGCTCGACCGGAGCGCCCTCGACAAGTACCCGCACGCGTTCTCCGGGGGCCAGCGCCAGCGGATCGGGATCGCGCGGGCGATCGCCTGCGGTCCCGAGTTCGTGGTCTGCGACGAGCCCGTCTCCGCCCTCGACCCGCCGATCCAGGCGCAGATCGTCAACCTGCTCGTCGACCTCCAGGAGCGACACGCCCTGTCGTACCTGTTCATCGCCCACGACCTGCGCCTGGTCCGCCACCTCGCCGACCGGGTCGTCGTGATGTACCTCGGGCGCCTCGTCGAGGAGGCGCCGACGGCCGCCCTCTACGCGGAGCCGCTCCACCCGTACACGAAGGCCCTGCTCGCCTCCACCCCGTCCACCACCCCCGGCGCGCCGACCGCCCCCGCGCTCCAGGGCGAGCCCCCGTCGCCCATCGCCCCCCCGCCCGGCTGCCGCTTCCACACCCGCTGCCCCGTCGCGGTGGAGGTTTGCTCGAAAGTCGAGCCGCCCCTCGTCACGATCGGTGCGCGCACGGCCGCCTGTCATCTTTTGAAGACCTGACCCCGGGCCGCCGACCGTTCGCGGCGCAGACCCCGCCGCTCATCGGGATTCCTCGCGGGGGACGACGTCGAAAGCTAGGATGCGCGCGTTCGTACACCCTGAAACCGGATCCGCACTTGGCGCGTAGTAACGGCCTCGGGCCGGGATCGCGGTTGGGAGGAACGTGTCGTGATGCGTAGGTGGATCGCAACCGTGGCCGCCGGGCTGTTCATTCTCATCGCCGTCCCTTCCCTTCGTGCCGAGGAGGAGCTGCGCCTGTCGCTGGCGGAGGCACTCCGGATCGGACTCGAGAACAACCTCGACCTCGTCGTGGAGCGGAAGAACCCGGCTATCGCGGGGAACGATGTCATTTCCCAGGAATCGGCTTTCGACCCGGGCTTGGCGGCGAACGCGACGGCCGGCGGCTCGAAGTCCGAGCCGGAGAACCGGTTCGTCGCGCCGGGACGCGCGAAGAGCTACGGCGCCAACGTCTCCTGGACCGACCGCCTCCAATTCGGGAGCTCCTACGCCGTGGGCTTCGGCACCGCCCGCCGTGAAGGTGCCGGCTTGTTCTACGACCCTTCGTACAACAGCGGCGTGAGCTTGAACTGGACGATGCCCCTGCTGAAGGGTTTCGGCACAGAGGTCAACACCGCCGACATCGTGATCGCACGCGAGGGTCTCGAGATCTCGAAGTCCCAATTGAGCGATCGGGCGCAACGGACGATCAAGGAGATCGAGGACGCCTATTGGGACGTGCTCGCCGCGCGTGCCGGACTCGATGTCGCCCGCGAGTCCTTGAAGCTCGCCCAGGACCTGCTCGATCTCAATACGAAGAAGGTCGAGGTCGGCACGCTGGCACCGATCGAGATCACCCAGGCCGAGGCGGGAGTCGCCTCGCGAGAGGAGGGGGTCATCGTCGCGGAGACTGCGGTCTGGAACGCCGAAGACAACCTCCGGCGCCTGCTCGCGATCCCGCCGCAGGATCCCCGGTGGAACCTGACGATCGTTCCGACCGATGCCCCGCGCTTCGATGTTCAAGCCGTCGATCTCCAGGCGTCGATCGCGAGTGCGCTCGAGCGTCGCGCCGAGCTCGATGCGGCGAGGAGACAGGTTTCGACCCGTTCGCTGGCGGAGAGGGTCGCGCGGGCGAACCTGAAGCACGAACTCAACCTCGTGGCCGACATGAACCCCGCCGGCAACAACCTGAAGGAGATCATCCCGACTCCGGGGGACGACGGGATTCTGGGAACGGACGACGACGGGGCCGACTTCGTGACCGAAGGCTGGTCCTCCTCCGTCTCGGAGATCCCGAAACTCAACAACTACGACTGGAGCGTCGAGCTGCAGTACAAGTTCCCGATCGGCAACCGGGCCGCGAAGGCCGCGGCGGCCAATGCGACTCTCGAGCGCGAGAAGGCGGAGGCTTCGCTGCTCAACGCCGAGCAGACCGTCCGCGTCGACGTGCGGACCGCGGTCCGAAACGTCGAATCCGGGGCCAAGCGCGTGAAGGCGGCGGAGGCGTCGACGATCCTCCAGCGCAAGACCCTCGACGCGGAGCAGAAGAAGTTCGACAACGGCATGTCGACGTCCTTCGAGGTGCTGCGCATCCAGACCGACCTCTCGAACGCGCGGGTCGCCGAGATCCGGGCGAAGCTCGACTACATGAAATCGCTCGCCGACCTCGAGCGCGCCCAGGGGACGCTCCTCGAGGCGCGCGGGCTGAAGCTCGAGTAACCGTTCGCGTTCCGGAAAGGGGGGGCCATGACGGAAGCGGGGACCGGGGCGCCGTCGGCGCCGTCGATGGGGCTCGTCGAGAAGCTCACCGGCATCTTCTTCTCGCCGGCGAAGGTGTTCGCCGCCGTGGCGGGGAAGCCCGGGTGGGACTGGATCGTCCCGCTCGTGTTCCTGGCGGTTTGCGTCCTCACCTACCAGGGGATCCTCCAGAAACGGTTCGACAAGGAAGCGGCCATCTCCGAGACGATGGCGAAGATCGAGGCGAATCCCAGGATTCCCGCCGACCAGAAGGCGGGCATCGAGGAGCGTGTTCGGGGTCAGTTCGAGTGGGGGGAGAAGCCGATCGGCAAGGTCATCAGCGTCCTCACGATGCTGATCCCGGTCTTCGTGGTGCCGCTCCTCTACAAGGGGATCTCCGCGGCGTTCGGGCTCAAGGCCGGGTACATGAAGCTCGTCGCCGGCTACGCGTGGTGCATGGTCGTCACCGGGCTGTACTGGCTGCTCGGCGGCGTCGTCGCGCTGCCGCGATCGGACATCCCGCTCTTCGAGATGCAGCACATGCTCGTCTTGAAGTCCAATCCCGCCGCCTTCATGGGACAGGCCTCGAGCGTGGCGCTCGTCACGATGCTGTCGTTCGTCGACGTCTTCGTGATCTGGGGGCTGTTTCTCCGGGCGACCATGCTCGAGAAGGTCGCGGGGTTCGGGAAGGGAGCGTCGTGGGCGGTGGCGGGGACCGTCCTCGGCTTGTGGATCCTGATCCGGGCCGCGCTCGCGGCGCTCGGCCAGATGTTCGGCGGCTAGGAGCACGCGCTTGACCAACCTCCAGAAAGGGCTCGTCGTCGGCGGGGCGGTCGTCGTCCTCGGCGCGATCGTCGCGGCGTCGATGCTCAGCAAGGGCGCCGAGAAGGGGATCGAGGTCTATTACGGCAAGGCCGAGAAGCGCGACCTCGCCTCGGTCGTGACCGCGACCGGCCAGATCCAGGCCCGCACCAAGGTCAACGTCCAGTCGTCGGTGATCGGCGAGATCGTCGAGCTCCCGGTCAAGGAAGGGGACGTCGTCAAGAAGGGCGACCTGCTCGTGCAGATCGACCCCGAGCGGTACCGCTCCGAGGTCGACCGGCTGGAGGCGAACCTGCGGGTGCAGGAGATCGCGCTCGGGCAGGCCCGGCTCGACTACGCCGACGCCGAGCGCACCCTCAAGCGCCAGAAGCAGCTGTTCGAGTCCAGCGGGCTCGTCTCGCAGGAGCTGCTCGACCGATCGGAGCTCGCCTACAGGACCGCCGAGATCAGCCTGCGCACCCTCGCCGAGCGGATCGAGCAGGCGAAGGCCGACCTCGCCAAGTCGCGCGACGACCTCTCCAAGACGACGCTGCGCTCGCCGATCGACGGCACGGTCACCCAGCTCAACGCCGAGAAGGGCGAGATCACCCTGACCGGGACGATGAACAACCCCGGCACCGTGATCATGGTCGTCTCGGACATGGGCGAGATCCTCGCGGAGGTGGACGTCGACGAGACCCGCGTGGCACGGGTCGAGAAGGACCAGAAGTCCCGGATCGTCGTGGACGCCATCGGGGAGTCCGAGCCGTACCCCGGGAAGGTGGACGAGATCGCGGGCAGCGCGGTGACCCGGCAGGGGACCGCCGTGCAGGTCTTTCCCGTGAAGATCCTCCTCGACGACGTGGACGCACGGCTTCGCCCGGGCATGACCGCGCGGGCGCGCATCGAGACGAAGACGGCCGACGACGCGCTCGTCGTCCCGATCCAGGCGGTGCTGCTGCGCCCCGTGAGCGAGATCGACAAGGCGCTCGCCGGCGACAAGAAGGAAGAGAAGAAGGAAGAGAAGAAGGAAGAGGCGAAGTCGGACGGCGCCGAGGAGGCGAAGGTCGAGGCTCCGGCGGCCGAGGAGAAGAAGTCCGAGGACAAGAAGGCCGGGGGCGACCGGGAGATCGTGTTCCGCGTCGTCGACGGGAAGACGGTCCTGACCCCCGTGAAGACGGGGCTCAGCGACGAGACCAGCGTCGTGATCCTCGAGGGGCTGAAGGAGGGGGAGGTCGTCGTCACCGGCCCCTACCGGACGATCAAGACCCTCAAGCACGGGACGGCGGTCCGCGAGAAGAAGGAAGAGGAGAAGAAGGAAGACAAGGACGGGGAATCGGGGGTTCAGGTCGAGGTCGACTGATGGAAGCGCTCATCGACATCCGGGACGTCACGAAGACCTACGACATGGGCGCGGAGGCGCAGGTGCGCGCGCTCGACGGCGTGACCGTCTCGATCGCGGGCGGCGACTACGTCGCGATCATGGGACCGTCGGGGTCCGGGAAGTCGACGCTGATGAACCTGATCGGCTGCCTCGACACCCCCACGAGCGGCTCCTACCGGCTCAAGGGGGTCGAGGTCGCGAGCCTCAACGACGACGAGCTCGCCCGGATCCGCAACCGCGAGATCGGCTTCATCTTCCAGACGTTCAACCTGCTCCCGCGCGCCGACGCCCTGCAGAACGTCGAGCTGCCGCTGATCTACGCGGGGCTCGGGCGCCGCGAGCGGCGCCAGCGCGCGGTCGAGTCGCTCGGCGCGGTGGGCCTGGGCGACCGCATGCACCACCGCCCGAACGAGATGTCCGGAGGTCAGCGCCAGCGCGTCGCGATCGCGCGCGCGCTCGTGAACAAGCCGTCGATCCTCCTCGCCGACGAGCCGACGGGAAACCTCGACTCGAAGACCGGCAAGGAAATCCTCGGCCTGATGGACGAGCTCCACGCGCAGGGGAACACGATCATCCTCGTGACGCACGACGAGGAGCTTTCCCACCGGGCGGCGCGCGTCGTGCGCCTGCGCGACGGGTTGATCGTCTCGGACGACCGGAACCACGCGCTCCGGACCGGGGCCTAGGAACCCGATGTTCCTCGAGAACTTCTTCCTCGCCCTGAAGGCGATCTGGGCGAACAAGATGCGCTCGCTGCTCACGACCCTCGGGATCGTGATCGGGACCGCCGCGGTGATCGCCGTCGTCTCGATCGTCCAGGGGCTCAGTCGCGTCATCACGAGCGAGATCGAGGGAATCGGATCCACCGCGATCTTCGTCTCCCCCTACCGGCCGCCCGGGAAGGAGGGGGAGAAGCTCCAGCGCGTCGAGCTCACCTGGGACGACGGCGCCGCGCTGCTCGAGCGCGTCCCTTCGATCAACGAGGCGACCCCGTTCCTTCAGCGGTTCGGCAAGATCAAGTTCGGGGAGAACGCGGGGGACTACCCCATCCTCGGCGTGCAGCCCTCGTTCCAGGACATCCGACAGTACTTCGTGGACCGCGGCCGGTTCTTCGGGGCGATCGACGACCGGGAGCGCCAGAACGTCTGCGTCATCGGGCACGCCGTCGTGCAGGATCTCAAGCTGCCCTCGGAGCCGATCGGGGAGTCGCTCTCGGTGGGCGGGCGCACGTTCCGGATCATCGGGATCATGGAGAAGCGGGGCGAGCTGTTCGGGCAGCAGTTCGACAAGTTCGTGATGATCCCGTTCGCGACCGCCGTGGGGATGTACGGCGACGAGGCCTCGAAACAGATCGCGTTGCTGGTGCGCGCCCGTGCCCCGGAGCTGGTCGACCGGGCGGTGGACGAGATCGAAAACGTCCTGCGGGCGCGGCATCGCCTGCGCTCGGACCAGCCCAACGACTTCGAGATCGGCACCCAGAAGGAGTTCCTGAAGTCGTTCAACAAGGTCGCCAACGGGGTGACCTACATCGTCGCGGGGATGGTCTCGATCGCGCTGTTCGTCGGGGGGATCGGGATCATGAACATCATGCTGGTCTCGGTGACCGAGCGGACCCGGGAGATCGGCGTCCGCAAGGCGGTCGGGGCCCGGCGATCCCACATCCTCCAGCAGTTCGTGATCGAGGCGATCACCCTCGCCCTCGTGGGGGGGCTCGTCGGGATCGTCATGGGGTACGGGGTCGGCCAGCTCGCGGCCAAGCTCATCCCCAACTGGCCGGGGTCGTTCGTCCCCCTCTGGGCGGTGATGCTCGCCTTCGGGTTCAGCTCGGCGGTGGGGCTGTTTTTCGGGATCTACCCCGCTGCCAAGGCCTCCCGGCTCGACCCCATCGAGTCCCTCCGGTACGAATGACCGGTTGCCATTTGACCCATCGCGGACGGCGCCCCATCTTCTGATCGACTTCAGGCAGCGTTCAGGGTCCGGTGGTCGGGCCGAGGGGACGACGCGGCCGCGGAGGCGAAATTGGCGGCCAACCCCGGCGCGGGTCGCGTCTTTCGGCGCGTTCGCGTGCAGCTGGCACATGGGGCCCTCGAAGGGGGGCTGTGCGTCGGGGAGCAGGTCCGCACCCTGGACGATCTCAACATGGCCTCCGTCCGGTTCGTGACCCTGGTCGATGCCGTCGGGGAGGGGGCCGGGTTCCCGCTTGGCGACTCCCCCGTCGCCGTCCACAAATCCAAGATCCTCTTCCTGGTCGAGACCGGGGAGCCGCCCGCCCGTCTCGGCAGGAGCGCGATCGCCCAGCGGATGCACCGGGCCCGGATCCGGCTGCGGGTGGCCGACTTCCTGGTCGAAGGGTCGGTTCACGTTCCGTACGGCGGGCGACCGCTGCTCCGGCTCAAGCAGGAGGGGCACCCCTTCCTCGCCCTGACCGACGCCCGGGTGGTCGGCCCGTACGCCACCCTCGAGGCGGGGTTCCTCGCGGTCCACAGGGACCACGTGATCGTCGGCCAGGACGTCACGGACGGGAGCCCCCCGGCGATCGAGATGGATCCGGCCCAGACGGACCACGCCGGGGCCTGAGCGCCGCTGCGCCCCATGCAGCCCCGGAAGGGGTGGGGTATTCTCCACCGGTCATGGGGTCCAATCTCGGCAGCTTGTACGCCGCGGGCGGTTGGGCGATGCACCCGATCAGCGCCTGCGCGCTCGTCGCGCTCGCCGTCGTCGCCTTCAAGCTCCTGCAGCTGCGCGCCGCCAGACTCGACGTCCCGACGTTTCTCGCCGGGGTGCGGGCGAGCCTGCTGAACGGCCGCGTCAAGGACGCCCTCGACCTGGCCGGGCGGTCCCGGTCTCCCGTCTCCGCCCTCGTGCGGGCCGGACTCCTCAAGCAGGGTCAAGCCCGCGCGGAGGTCGCGGACGCGATGGAGGCGGTGGCCCACTACGAGCTCGGCCGCCTCGAGAAGGGGCTGGGGGCGCTGGCGACGCTCGCGAACGTCGCCCCGTTGCTGGGATTCCTCGGCACCGTGTGGGGGATGATCGTCGCCTTCGACGTCGTCCACCGGCAGGGGCTCTCGAACCCGGGGGCCGTCGCCGGCGGGATCGCCCAGGCTCTCGTGACGACCGCCTGGGGGCTCGCCGTCGCCTTGATCGCGGTCCCGTTCCACAACCTGTTCGCGGCACGGGTCTCGGCCCAGGCCCGGTCCATGGAACTCGCCGCGTCGACGCTCCTCGAGACCTTCTCGGAGATGGAGCGCATGGGCACGAAGGCCTAGGCGGTCCCCGTGACCCTGCCGAAGCCCCGACCGCTGCCCGTCGCGATCCCCACCGTCCTTCTCGCGGATCTCGTCCTGCTCGTCGTCCTGTTCTTCGTGTTCACCACGACCGACGACGTCGACGGCTCGAGGGTCCTGCTCCCGGAGGCCCCGGCCTCCGCCGTCGCCGAGCTCGGCTCCGCTCGCGCGGTCCTCGAGCGGCGCGCCGAGCCGGGCGGGCGCGTGCGCTGGATCTGGAGTTTCTCGGACGGGGAGCACCGACGGACCGAGGTGGACGCCGTCGAGGGCCTGTTCGCGCCGGTCGCGGCGGTCGCGGCGAAAGACCCCGGGCGAACCTTCGTGATCAAGGCCGACGCCGAGGCCCACTGGTCCGACGTCGACCGCACCGTGGAGGTGCTCCGCGGCGCGGGTGCGCGCAACCTCGTGTTCTGGACGCGCGAGCCGCAGGCGGGGGAGATCCGATGAAACTGCGCGCGCGCGGTCCCCGGATCTCCATCGCCGCCGTTCCGATGGCCGACGTGGCCCTCACCCTGTTCGCGATCGTGGTGTGCGCCGGGATGTTCTCGGCGGTGCGCGGAGTCGGCGTCCGGTTCGAGACGACGGAGTCGGGGGAACGCCCCGTTCCGGTCGTGTGGGTGCGGGTGCTCGCGGACGGCACCGCCCGCGTGGACGGGGAGCGCGTCTCCCCGTCGGCCGTCGCGGAGACGGTGCGCCGGCGACTCGACGCGGAGCCGTCGCTGCGCTGCGTCGTGCACATCGTGCCGGAGGCGACCTACCAGACCGCGATCGACGCCCTCGCGCGTCTGACGGAGGGACCGAACGCGGTGGCGCTCGCCGTCGGAGCGCGACTTTCGATCCCCACGCAGCGGGAGGTCGAGGCGTTCGTGGCCGCGGCCGGGTACGACCCCTTCGAGTCGGGGACGCGCTGATGCGAACGCGGCCGATCCTGCGGTTGGAAGAGAAGATCGACGGCGAGCGCGGGCTCCTCGAGGCGCTCGAGCGGCGCGAGGAGCGGAAGTTCGTCGTCGTCGCGGTCGTGGGATCGGCGGCGTTGCTTTCGGCCCTCGCGGCGGCGCCGATCTCCTTCGGGGTCTCCCCCGCGGACCGCGGGGTGGGGGCGTCGGGAAACTGGGTGACCCTCGTCCGCTGGATGCCGGAGCCGCTCCGGCCCGCCCCGCCGGTGCCGCCTTCCGGTGGCGTCCCCCAGGTGGCCGCCGCGTCCGCTCCGGCGCCGATCTCGCTCGATGCCTTCCGGGAGCCGGAGCCGATCCCCGAGCCCCCCGCGTCGGCGTTTCTTTCCGCGCCGGTCGTCCGCGAGCCCGAGCCGCCGCTGGGCGTCCCCGAGCCGCCCCCCGCTCCCGCCGAATCCGCGATCTCGGCCGAGCCCGAAATCCCGATCCTGCCGCCGCGACCGGCCCCCGGGGGAAAAGTCGCCCCGACCTACCCCCTCGCCGCCCGCTCCTTGCGCCTATCCGGGAGCGTGCAGGTCGAGGCCCAGGTCGACGCCACCGGCGCCGTCACCTCCGTCCGGGTGCTGGGAACGAACCGGCCGGGGGTCGGGTTCGAAGAGGCGGCCTCGCGGGCGGTGGAGCGCTGGCGCTTCGTTCCTGCCACGCGGGGATCGGTTCCCATCCCGGCGACGACCGTCGTGGTGGTGGAGTTCGAGTGGTGAGGCGCCTTCTCGCCGTCGCCGCGCTCGTCCTCGTCGCGAGCCGCGCCGCGGCCGACGCCGATCAGGCCCAGGCCTGGTTCAAGGCCGGGCGGTATCTCGAGGCGGCGGCGGAGTACCAGTCGCTCGTCGAGAGGAGCCCCGGCTGGCACTACGGCTGGTTCATGCTCGGCCACTGCCTGCTCAAGATGGATCGCCCCGCCGACGCGGAGCCCGCGTTCCGGCGCGCGCTGGCGATCTCGGGAGAGAAGGCGGAGTACTACTACGGGCTGGCGGCCGCCCTGCGGGACGGCGGGAGGCCCGGCCCCGCCATCGAGGTCCTCTCGATCGCCGAGCCGTTCGCCCGTGAGGCCAAGGCGCGTTACGCGATCTTCTACCTGCGGGGAACGCTCCTCGCCGCCGTCGAGCGGTGGTCGGAGGCGGTGATCGACCTCGAGCGCGCGCGGGCGCTGCACCCCGACCCGGCCGTGCTCGACCAGCTCGGGCGGGCCTACGCGGCCCTCGGCCGCTGGGACCGGGCGGCGAGCATCCTCGCCGAGTCGCTCGTCCGCGACCCGGACAACGAGGAGAATCGACGGCTGCGGATCGACGCCCTGCTCCGTCTGGGCGCCGGAGCGGTCGACGAGGCGGCCAAGCGCGCCGCGTACGCCGAGGCGTTCGAGCAGGCCCAGATACACGCCCGCGCGCACCCCGAGGACACCGAGGCGGCGAACCTCTTGGGCCGCGCGGCGATGGGGGCGGGGCGTTACGAGGTCGCGGAGCAGGCACTGCGGCGCGTGCTCGAGATGAACCCGCGCTACTGCCCCGCGACGATCAATCTGGGCCGCGTGCTGCTCGCCCGCGCCGAGCTCGAGCGGGCGATCGAGGCGCTCCAGCGCGGGGTCGAATGCGCGCCCCGGCTCCCCGCGGCCCACGAGGCGCTCGGGCTCGCTCTGCTGCGGGTCGGCCGCTTCCAGGACGCCCTCGCGGTGTTCGGGCGCGCGCAGGCGCTCCACCCCTCGCCGGTTTCGCAGGCGGGGATCGACGAGGCCCGGCGGCGGCTCGGGGCGAGCGATCCCAACCTGCGCACGGTGGACGGCCCCCCCGCGCCGCGTCGCTGACCCCCGCGCCTTGCCCCTGCGGATTCGCCTGTGTTAGGTTGGCCCGTCCTCAACCCAAGTGTCGGTAACGAAAGGGCTACGGGCGTGGCGGACAGCGTCTATCCCCTGCTCATGATGCTCGGGGTCGCGATGACGGTCGCCTCCTCGATGCTCGTGCTGAGCGCCCTGCTCGGCAGACCGGACCGTTCGTCGGCGAAGGCCGTCGACATGACGCCCTACGAATGCGGCGCGCGTCCGTTCGAAGCGGTCGAGCGGCACCGGTTCTCGGTGAAGTTCTACCTCGTCGCGATGTTGTTCATCCTCTTCGACATCGAGACCGCGTTCCTCGTCCCGTGGGCGGCGACCTTCCAGAGCTTCACGGGGCAGAAGGTCTTCGTCCTCGTCGAGATGGGCGTCTTTCTCGGCATGCTCGCCGTGGGCTACCTGTACGTCTGGTGGCGCGGCGCGCTGGAGTGGGACTGATCATGGCCGAAGGCTCGGAGGCCATCGGCCGGATGCGGGCGAGCTTCCCCGACGCGGTTCTCGGCGAGGGGGAGTTCCGCGGGCAGTGCTGGGCCGTCGTGAAGGCGGAGCGCCTGCTCGAGGTCGCGAAGTGGCTTCGCGACGATCCGGCCAACGCCTACGACGTGTTGCTCGACGTGACGGCGGTGCATTGGCCGGAGGAGCCGCTGCCGATGCACGTGGTGATCCACCTGCACAGCCGCGAGCGGAACGACCGGCTGCGCCTGAAGGTCCCGACCGGCGACACCGGTCCCGTCCCGTCGCTGACGGGGCTGTGGAGCTCGGCGGACTGGAACGAGCGCGAGTGTTTCGACATGTTCGGGATCGTCTTCGAAGGGCATCCCGACCTGCGCCGGATCCTGATGCCCGACGACTACACCGAATTCCCGCTCCGCAAGGAGCTTCCGCTGTTCCGCGGCTGATCGCGGCGGAGCCGGAGAGGCGATGGCGCAGTCGAAGATCGAGACGTTCGAGTACTCGGCGGACCACCCCGAAATCCTCACCGTCAACATGGGCCCGTCGCACCCCGCGACGCACGGCGTCCTCCGCGTCGTCCTGAAGCTCGACGGGGAGACGGTCGTCCAGGCGGTTCCGCACCTCGGTTATCTGCACCGCGGGATGGAGAAGATCGCCGAGAACCGCACGTACCTGCAGTTCATCCCGTACACCGACCGCATGGACTACCTGAGCCCGCTCGCCGCGAACGTGGGGTTCTGCCTGGCGGTGGAGGAGCTGCTCGGGATCCGCGTTCCCCCGAGGGGCGAGTTCCTCCGGATCCTGTGCGCCGAGCTCGCGCGGATCGGCTCGCACCTGGTGTGGCTGGGCACGCACGCGCTCGACCTGGGCGCGGCGACGATGTTCTTCCACACGTTCAAGGACCGCGAGTGGCACTACGACCTCGTGGAGGACCTCACGGGCGCGCGCCTGACCACCTCGTTCACGCGCGTCGGCGGCGCCGCCCACGACGCCACGCCCGACTGGCTCTCCCGCCTCGACGAGTTCGTGCGGGCCTTCCCCGCGCGCGTGGACGAATACGAGTCGCTGCTCACGAAGAACACGATCTGGGTCGACCGCACGCAGAACGTCGGCGTGATCTCGGCGAAGGACGCGATCGCGCAGGGTCTCACCGGCCCGCGGCTCCGCTCGACCGGCGTCGCCTACGACGTCCGCAAGGCGCGTCCCTACCTCGGCTACGAGAAGTTCGAGTTCGACGTCCCCGTCGGCTCCGCCGGCGACGTCTACGACAGCTACCTCGTCCGCATGGAGGAGATGCGGCAGTCGACGCGCATCCTCCGCCAGGCGATCGACAACATGCCCGACGGCCCGGTCAACGTGGACGACCCGAAGATCTTCCTTCCCGCGAAGAAGAAGGTCCTCACGAGCATGGAGGAGCTGATCCACCAGTTCATGATCGTGACCGAGGGGTTCGAATGCCCCGCGGGCGAGGTCTACCACGCGACCGAGGTCCCCAAGGGCGAGCTCGGCTTCTACATCGTCTCGACGGGCGGGAAGTGCCCCTACCGGCTGCGGATCCGCTCGTCGGCGTTCAACAACCTCTCCGCCCTGGCGCGCATGTCCGAGGGCGAGCTCGTCGCGGACGTCGTCGCGATCATCGGCTCGCTCGACCCGGTCATGGGCGAGGTGGATCGCTGATGTTCTCGAACGTGTTCGAAAGCCGCGTGGACGCGATCGTCGCGCGATACCCCGAGAAGAAGGCGGCGCTGCTTCCCGTGTTGTGGGAGGTCCAGCGCGAGCGCGGGTTCGTCGATCTCGATTCCGAGGAGTGGGTCGCGACGAAGCTCGGGGTGTCGCCGGCGCACGTCCACGGTGTCGTGACCTTCTACACGATGTACAAGCAGAAACCGACGGGGAAATACCACTTCCAGGTCTGCACGACGCTTTCGTGCATGCTGCGCGGCTCGGACGAGCTGATGAAGCACCTCGAGAGGCGCCTGGGCGTGAAGCCCGGCGAGGTCACCGCGGACGGCCGCTATTCGCTCTGCCGCGTGGAGTGCCTGGGCTCGTGCGGCACCGCGCCGATGTTCCAGCTCAACGACGATTACCACGAGAATCTCGACCTCGAGAAGGTGGACGAGATCCTCAAGAGCCTGCCGTAGGCGAAAGGCGCCGGGACACCCACACGATGGAACGCATCCTCACCCGCAACGTCGGCAAGGAGAACTCGACGTCCCTCGCGGTCTACGAGGCCGGCGGCGGCTACCAGGCGCTCCGCAAGGCCGTGAAGACGATGACCCCCGACGCCGTCACCGACGAGGTGAAGAAGTCGGGGTTGCGCGGGCGGGGCGGCGCCGGTTTCGGGACCGGCCTCAAGTGGTCGTTCATGCCGAAGGAGGTCGACCCGCGCCGGCCGCACTTCCTGCTGAACAACGCCGACGAGTCCGAGCCGGGGACCTTCAAGGACCGGCTGCTGATGGAGCGCGACCCCCACCTCGTGATCGAGGGGACGCTGCTCGGCGCGTACGCGATCCGCGCCTGCGTCGCGTACATCTACATCCGCGGCGAATACGTCTTCGGCGCCGGCGTGCTCGAGCGGGCGCTCGACGAGGCGCGCGCGAAGGGGCTCGTCGGGAAGAACATCCTCGGCAGCGGCTGGGACTGCGAGGTCTGGGTGCACCGCGGCGCGGGCGCCTACATCTGCGGCGAGGAGACGGCGCTGATGTCGTCGCTCGAGGGGAACCGCGGCTACCCGCGGCTGAAGCCCCCGTTCCCCGCGCAGGCGGGCGTCTGGGGCTGCCCGACGACGATCAACAACGTCGAGACCCTCGCGAACGTGCCGTTCATCGTGGAGCGCGGCGCCGACTGGTTCCAGTCGATCGGCAAGGCGCCCAGGAACACCGGCCCGAAGCTGTACTGCCTGAGCGGACACGTGAAGCGCCCCGGCGTCTACGAGGCGCCGATGGGGCTGCCGATGATGGAGCTCATCCACGAGCTCGGCGGCGGGATGCTGCGTCCGGAGTTCCCGCTCAAGGCGGTGATCCCCGGCGGCTCGTCGGTTCCGGTGCTGCGCGCCGACGAGTGCGAGGTCGACCTCGACTTCGACTCGCTCGCCGCCAAGGGAACGATGCTCGGCTCCGCGGGGCTCATGGTGATGGACGCCTCGACGTGCATGGTGGCGGCGATGGAGCGGGTCGCCCACTTCTACCACCACGAGTCGTGCGGGCAGTGCACCCCCTGCCGGGAGGGATGCGGCTGGCTCGAGCGGGTGCTCCACCGGATCGAGTCCGGCCGCGGGCTCGCGCAGGACCTCGACCTCCTGATGAGCGTCTCGCGGAACATCATCGGGAACACGATCTGCGCCCTCGGCGACGCCGCCGCGATGCCGTGTTTGTCGTTCGTCGAGAAGTTCCGCGACGAGTTCCGGCACCACATCGACCACAAGAGCTGCCTCGCCGGGACGTCCGCCCTGCAGGGGGTTTGCTGATGCCGAAGGTCGTGATCGACGGCAAGGAGATCGAGGTCGCCGCCGGGACCACGATCCTCCAGGCCGCGCTCTCCGAGGGGAGCGAGATCCCCCACTACTGCTGGCACGAGGGCCTGTCGGTCGCGGGCAACTGCCGCATGTGCCTCGTCGAGGTCGAGAAGGCCCCGAAGCTCGTCATCGGCTGCTACACCCCCGTCGCCGACGGGATGGTCGTGCACACGCAGAGCGAGAAGGTGAAGCAGGCCCGGGCGGCGATGATGGAGTTCTTCCTCATCAACCACCCGCTCGACTGCCCGATCTGCGACCAGGCGGGGGAGTGCAAGCTCCAGGATTACGCCGTGGAGCACGGCACCGGCGTCAGCCGCTACACCGAGCCCAAGCTCGCGCTGAACAAGGCGGTCGACATCGGCCGCCACGTGATGCTCGACCAGGAGCGCTGCATCCAGTGCTCGCGGTGCATCCGGTTCTGCGACGAGATCACGAAGACCGGGGAGCTCGCCTTCTTCCAGCGCGGCGAGCGCAGCCAGATCGGGATCGTGCCGGGGCGACGCCTGGACAACGCGTATTCCGGGAACGTCGTCGACCTGTGTCCCGTCGGCGCGCTCACGCTGAAGGAGTTCCGCTTCCAGACGCGCGTCTGGTACCTGAAGAACACGCCGACCGTGTGCGCGGGGTGCTCCCGCGGCTGCAACGTCGTGGTCGGCGTCGGCCAGCAGCAGACGCTCATGACGACCCGCGGACAGATGGACGATCGCGTGAAGCGGATCGTCGCGCGCTCGAACGAGGCCGTGAACGGACCCTGGATCTGCGACGAGGGGCGCCTGAGCTACCAGCCGGGCGCCGCCGCCAAGCGGCTCGACGCCGCCGAGTCCCCCGCGGGGACGGCGTGCGACTGGGACGCGGCGATCGAGAAGGCCGCCGGCCTGCTGAAGGCCGCGGCGGCGAAGGGGGCGCTCGCGATCGTCGCGTCCCCGCGCCTGACGACCGAGGATCTCTTCGCGTGGCGGAAGCTCGCGCAGGGACTGGGCGGCGCGACCTTCGCCGTCCGGCGCCTCGTGCGCGGCGAGGACGACCGCCTGCTCCTGCGCGCCGACAAGGGCGCGAACGCGACCGGCGCGGAGTGGCTGCTCGGCGACACCGCCGAGTCGGCCGTGCTCGACAAGGCCGCGCGCGGCGAGGTCCAGGCGCTTCTCGTGCTCGGGGACAACCTCGACCCGGCCGACACGCTCGCCCTCGACCCCGGCGTCCGGGCGAGAATCGGCGCCATCGTCTTCGCCGGAGCGTTCGTCTCGGGGACGGCGGAGTCGGCGACGGTGCTCCTCCCCACGACGGCGTGGGCGGAGGAGGACGGCACGATCGTGAACTTCGAGGGACGCATCCAGCGCGTGCGCCGCGCGCGCACGCCGTGGGGCGAATCGCGGCCCGGTTGGAAGGTCGCCGCGGAGCTCGCCCAGGCGGCGGGGGCCGCGATCCTGCCGTGGACCCGCTTCGAGCAGGTCCTCGACGCGCTCGCGGCCGAGGTCGCGCCGTACGCGGGGCTCGACGCCGACGCGATCGGCCTTCTCGGGACGGCCCCGGCTTCGGCCGGGGCGGGGGCTTGACGCACGTGAGCGAAGGGCTTTTCTACTTCCTCGCCACCTTCCTGAAGATCTTCCTGACGATCAACGTGCTGATGCTCGCCGTGTCCCTCATGACCTGGGTCGAGCGGCGGGTGTCGGGGGTGATCCAGTACCGCTGGGGCCCGAACCGGGTCGGTCCGTTCGGCCTGCTCCAGCCGATCGCCGACGGCATCAAGTTCGTCATGAAGCAGGACATCATGCCGGCGGACGCGCACAAGCCGTTCTACGTGCTCGCCCCGGCGTTCGCGCTCGTCCCGGCGTTCGTCTCGTTCAGCGCGATTCCCTTCGGTCCGGAGATCGAGGTCTTCGGCCGCCCCGTGAAGCTGCTGATCGTCGACCTGGACGTGGGCCTGCTGATCTCGTTCGCCGCGGGCTCGCTGGGCGTCTACGGCATCGTCCTCGCGGGCTGGTCGTCGCGCTCGAAGTACTCGCTGATGGGGGGGCTTCGCTCGACGGCGCAGGTGATCTCCTACGAGCTCCCTTTGCTGGTCTCCTTCGCCGCGGTCGTGCTGATCGCGGGGACGCTGCGTCCCTACGACATCATCGAGCAGCAGGCCGGATGGTTCTGGAACTGGAACGTCTTCTACGGAGGCTGGCAGATCGTCGGCTTCCTCGTCTTCGTGATCTCCGGGTTCGCCGAGACCAACCGCCTGCCCTTCGACCTCCCCGAGGCCGAGGCCGAGCTCGTCGCCGGCTACCACACCGAGTACTCCTCCATGAAGTTCGCGATGTTCTTCATGGCCGAATACATCAACATGATCACGATGTCGGCGATGGCGGTGACGCTGTTCCTGGGCGGCTACCACCTGGGCTTCCCGGCGCCGGAGTGGCTGACCGGCTGGCCGCTGTGGCTGCTGCAGGTCGGCGCCTTCGCGACCAAGGTCGCCCTCTTCCAGTTCGTCTTCGTGTGGGTGCGCTGGACGCTGCCGCGGTTCCGCTACGACCAGCTCATGCACCTGGGGTGGAAGCGCCTCATCCCGCTGGCGTTCGCGAACCTCGCCCTCACCGCGGTCCTGGCCGCCTTCGACGTCGTCGGGCGCACGGTCAAGTAGGGGGGCGCGGCGTGATCCTCACCGTCGTCTTCTGGGGACTCGTGGTCGCGGCGATCGCGTCGGCGCTCGTCGTCATCGTCCACCGCAACCCGATCGTCAGCGCGATGGCGCTCGCCGTGAACCTCGTGACGATCGCGTGGCTGTTCGTGCTGCTCGACGCGAAGTTCATGGGCCTGCTCCAGATCATCGTCTACGCCGGCGCGATCATGGTGCTGATCCTGTTCGTGATCATGCTGCTGAACCTCCGCGAGGAGGCGAAGGAGCACCCGATCGGCTCGATCCAGAAATGGCTCGCCCCGGCGGGGGCGATCCTCTTCGGCGGCGCGATCGTGTGGGCGATCCTGAAGCAGGACTACCCGATGCCCGCGATCGCAGCCGACTACGGCACGGCGTTCACCGTGGGGCGGACGTTGTTCGCGAACTTCTATTACCCGTTCGAGGCGATCTCGCTCCTGCTCGTGGCCGCGATGGTGGGAGCGGTGATCCTCGCGAAGAGGAAACTGTAACGATGAACCCGACCGCGATGCTCGTCGTCTCGGCGGTGTTGTTCACGATCGGCGTGTACGGGGTGCTCACCCGGCGCGGCGCGATCACGATCCTCATGTGCGTCGAGCTCATGCTCAACGCGGGGAACCTGGCCTTCCTCACCTTCGCGCGGATGCACGCGGGGGAGGAGGCCCACGTCTACGTCTTCCTGGTGATGACCCTCGCCGCCGCCGAGGCGGCGGTCGGGCTCGCCGTGGTGCTCGCGTTGTGGCGCCTGCGCGAGACGACCGACGTCGACGACATCAACCTCATGAAGTGGTAGCGGGGACGCGATGCTCGAGCTCATCTGGCTGATCCCGCTGCTCCCGATCGTCGGCGTCGCGATCAACGGCCTGTTCGGGAACCGCATGTCCCGCCGCGCCGTCGGGCTCGTCGCGTGCGGCGTCGTGGCGGCGTCGTTCCTCGTCTCGCTCGGCGCCGTCCTCGAGCTCGCGGAGCTT
Source organism: Candidatus Polarisedimenticolaceae bacterium (assembly GCA_036376135.1). Lineage (NCBI taxonomy): Bacteria > Pseudomonadati > Acidobacteriota > Candidatus Polarisedimenticolia > Candidatus Polarisedimenticolales > Candidatus Polarisedimenticolaceae > Candidatus Polarisedimenticolaceae bacterium. Next base: position 24,585 of record DASVAW010000001.1, read on the forward strand.
CCCGAGCACGCGCGTTTCTCCGAGACCGAGGTGCTGGGCACCTGGCTTCCCATGGGCCCCCTCGCCGACGGCGGCGAGGCGCTGCGCGTCTCGTGGGGATTCGCCCTCGACGCCCTGTCCGCGGTGATGGTGCTGGTGGTCACCGGCGTCGGATTCCTGATCCACGTCTACGCCACGGGGTACATGGAGCACGAGGACGGGTTCGCCCGCTTCTTCGTCTACATGAACCTCTTCATGGCGATGATGCTGACGCTCGTCCTCGGCAACAACATGCTCGTGACGTTCGTCGGGTGGGAGGGGGTGGGCCTCTGCTCCTACCTCCTGATCGGGTTCTTCTACGACCGGCCGTTCGACGAGCGCACGGGGCTCTCGTGCGCGGACGCCGGGCGGAAGGCGTTCATCGTCAACCGCATCGGCGACTTCTTCTTCATCGTCGGGATGTTGTTCCTGGCGGTGACCTACGGCACGCTGAACTACCGCCCGCTGCTCGAGGCGATCGCCGGGGCCGGGCCGGCGAGTCACGGAATGCTCGTGACCGTCGGGATCCTGCTGTTCCTCGGGGCCTGCGGCAAGTCCGCGCAGATCCCGCTGTACGTGTGGCTCCCGGACGCGATGGCGGGCCCGACGCCGGTCTCCGCGCTGATCCACGCCGCGACGATGGTCACCGCGGGCGTCTACATGGTCACGCGCATGTCGGGGCTGTACGCCCACGCCCCGGAAGCGATGTTCCTCGTCGCCTGCGTGGGCGCGGGGACCGCGATGTTCGCGGCCCTGATGGGCATCGCGGCGACCGACATCAAGAAGGTCCTGGCGTATTCGACCGTCTCCCAGCTCGGATTCATGTTCGCGGCCGCGGGGACCGGGGCGTACGTCGCGGCGATCTTCCACCTGATGACGCACGCCTTCTTCAAGGCCCTGCTCTTCCTCGGGGCGGGATCGGTGATCCACGGCCTGCACGGCGAGCAGGACATCACCCGGATGGGCGGCCTCAAGGAGAAGATGCCGGTGACCTTCCGGACCTTCCTGATCGGCGCGATCGCGATCGCCGGGATCGTCCCGTTCGCCGGGTTCTTCTCGAAGGACGAGATCCTCTGGGGCGCGTGGTCGAGCGGGAACAGGGCCGTCTGGGCGGTGCTCGCGATGACCGCGGGCATTACGGCGTTCTACATGTTCCGACTGGTCTTCCTGACCTTCTACGGGACGTTCCGCGGCGACCGTCACGCGTGGGACCACGCGCACGAGTCGCCGAAGTCGATGACGGTTCCGCTGATGGTCCTGGCGCTGCTCTCCTTCGTCGGCGGCTGGATCGGGATCCCCAAGGCGCTGACCGGGGTCGACGTCAACGTCTTCCATCACTGGCTCGGCCCGGCGGTCGTCGCCCCGCACGCCGCGGAGGGGGCGCACCATTCGACCCTGCTCGAGCTGTCGCTCATGGGCGCGGCCCTCGCGATCGCGGGTGCGGGGATCGGGTTCGCCTGGCACGTCTACCGCCGGAGCGAAGGGCTCGCCGACGCTCTCGCGAAGGGCTTCGGCCCGGCGTACACCCTCGTCCGCAACCTGTTCTGGGTGGACGAGCTCTACGAGGCCTGGATCCTCAAGCCCTTCTACCGCGTGAGCCGCTGGTTCACGGGATTCGACAAGTGGGTCGTGGACGGACTCGTGAACGCCTCGGGGATCGTCACGGAGATCACGGGGCAGATCGTCAAGCTCTTCCAGACCGGGTACGTCCGCAACTACGCGCTGGCGATCCTCATCGGCGCGATCGCGGTCGTCTACTTCTTCGTGACGCTGTGAGCCGGACGGAGACGCGATGGAACTGACCTTCAATTGGGTCCTGGTCGCTCCGGTCGCCGTCCCGGCGATCTTCGCGCTCCTCGTCCTGCTGATGTCCCCGTTTTTCCGCGGAGCCAGCAGCCTGCTCGGCTGGACCACCGTCGCGGGACTCGCCGTGACGCTCTTCGCGACCGTGCACCTGTGGGACGACGCCGCGACCTCGGACCTCTCGACGGCCGCTGGACTCCTGCACCTCGACCCCTTCGGCCTGGCCTTCAGCACGATCGTGATCGTGGTGGCGATGCTCAGCGCCCTCGTCTCCGTGCGGTTCCTCGAGCGGGAGGACGCCGACCACGGCGAGTTCTACGCGCTGTTCCTGATCACCGTGACCGGGATGTTGATGATGCTCAACACCCGGCACCTGATGATGATCCTCGTCGGCCTCGAGGTCTTCTCGGTCTCGCTGTACGCCCTGTGCGGGCTGACCCGCTCGCGCGTCCGCTCGATCGAGGCGGCGCTGAAGTACTTCCTGCTCGGCGCGTTCTCGTCCGGCTTCCTCGTCTACGGACTCGCGCTGATCTACGGCGCGGCCGGCTCGCTGGACCTCGCGCGGGTCGGCGAGACGGTGGCCGCCGGACCCACGCCGCTCCTCTGGATGGGGCTCGCGCTCACCTTCGTCGCCTTCGCCTTCAAGATCGCCGTCGTCCCGTTCCATCACTGGGTCCCGGACGTCTACCAGGGCGCCCCCACCAACGTCACCGGCTTCATGGCCGCGGCGACCAAGACCGTCGCCTTCGCCGCGCTCCTGCGCCTGCTCCTCGGGTCCTTCGGCGGGGAGACCGCGAGGTGGGCACCGATGATCGGGGCCTTCGCGATGTTGACGATGACCGTGGCGAACCTCGTCGCCCTCGCCCAGACCAACGTGAAGCGCCTGCTGGCCTTCTCGTCGATCTCCCATGCGGGGTACCTGCTGATCGCCGTCGTCTGCGACCGCATCGCCGGTGTGCAGGCGATCACGTTCTACCTGATCACTTACGGGTTCATGACCGTCGGCGCCTTCGCGGTCGCGGCGGCGGTGGGGCGCGGCGACGCCGACAAGGAGACGGGGTACGACCTGGCCTCCTGGCGGGGGCTCGCCTCGCGCCGGCCGTACCTCGCCGCGGCGATGACGGTGTTCCTCGTCTCGATGGCGGGGATCCCCCCCACGGGCGGGTTCCTCGGGAAGTACCTCATCTTCCAGGCCGCCATCGAATCGAAGCTCTACACCCTCGCGATCGTCGGCGCGCTGAACGCGGTGATCGCGGCCTACTACTACCTCCGCATCGTGATCGCGATGTACATGCAGCAGCCCGACGAGGAGCCCGCTCCGTCGGCCTGGCTCGGACCCGAGACGACGATCGCCCTGGCGGTGGCCGTTTTCGCGGTGATGGCGCTCGGTCTCGTGCCGGCCCCGATCCTCACGGCGACGAAGGCGCTCGCGAGTTATCTTTCCTGACGTGACGTCCCCCCGACCCGACCTCGTCCGACTCGGACTGTTCGTCGCCGACTCCTTCGAGTTGTTCCGCACCCTCGCGTCCGAGCTCCGAGCCGCCGGCTTCGTCGCCGACGCGGACGCGGTCGCCGAGGCGCTGCGCGCCCGCGAGGCGGTGCATTCGACGGCGATCGGCGACGGCCTCGCCATGCCGCACGCCCGCACGGCGGCCGCGACGGAGCCGAGATTCGTGGCGGCGCGTCTGGGCAGGGCGCTCGACCTCGGGGCCGCCGACGGCGTTCCGGTGGACCTCGTCTTCCTGCTCGTCAGCCCCCCGTCCGACCCGGGGGCGCACGTGAAGCAGCTCGCGCTCCTCGCGCGCCGGCTTCAGGCTCCCGAGGTCGTCGAGGCGTTGCGGCGGGCCCCCGACGAAGCGAGCTTCCGAAGGGCGCTCGAGGGCGCGAAGGCGGTGGCGTAGGCCTTCATCCCTCGACGATCCCCGGCGTCAGCTCCGTGAATCCGGTGACCCGCTCGACCAGCCGCTCCGCGCCGGCACCCCACGCCAGCAGCGGGGCGGGGTTGCGCGTGTGCCGGTCGTGATGCGCCTCCTCGAGATTGCCGTGATCGCTCACGACGGCGACGCGATGACGGGCGAGATCGACGCCTTCGATGCAGGCGTCCACGAGCGTTTCGACGCGGCGGGCCTGGTCGAACCGCTGATCGCGCGTGCCGCGGTGCGCCGCGAGGTCGGTGAGGAAGTACTCGTAGAGGACGAAGTCGTGTTCGTCGAGGAGCGACGCGAGCACCCACGCCGCCGCACGCGCGTCGCGACGCTTCGAAGGGATCCCTCGCGCCTCCAGCCACTCGCCGGTGTAGTCGTGGGGGAGTGCCGCGTCGCGCGCCTCGTCGTCCTCGAGGGTTCGAAGCCGCTCCCCGGAGGCCATCACGACGCGCGTCGTTGCGCCGAACCGCCTCCGTTTCGCCTCGAAGTAGGCGCGGGGGTACGCGTTGGCGAACGCCGGCCGCGCCCCCGTGCGCACGAGCTTCAGGAACAACGACTCCCGCTCGATCAACGGCCAGAGGCTCGGGCCGGGAAGCCCCGTCTGGTGCCGGCCGATCTCGGCCGCCGCATTGACCCCCGTGAACAACGTGGTCTGGCCGGTCGCGGACTGCGGCAAACCGGGAACGCCGAGGGTCGCGTCGAGCGGGCGGAATGCGGCACCGTCGACCGGCTCCCGTCCCGCCAGCGGCGCGAGACGCCGGATCCCGTCGGCGGCGAACGGATTCGTCTCCGGGTCGTCCCTGCCGACGCCGATGCCGTCGAGGAAGAGGAGGAGCGTGGCCATCGCGCTACGCGGCGAGCAGGAGGAGACCGCGGAGACTCCACGCGGCCTCGCTCGCCGATTCCCTCCAGGCCGCCGCGGTCAGGGGCAGGCGACTCCCGATGCCGCGATCTCCCCGTCGCGACTCCCGACCTGCTTCGCCGCACCGGAGTCGTAGCTCCCGGACGAACCTCCGAACGACGCCCGCACCAGGTACCAGAATCCCCCCGGCGCGGGCGCATTCCCGTCCGTGAACGAGGTCGAGGTCGTGTCGTTGGCGAGGCAGGTGCCGGTCGCCAAGACGAAGTCCCCGCCCGTCGAGCGCAGGGTCGCAAGATCGCCGCGCACGAGGTCGTAGCCCACCGCCGCCGGCGCGACGAACCAGGTGAGCCGATCCTTCGCGCCCGTCCCTCCGGCGAACAACGTCACCCGCGCCCCTGCGGGTCCGTCCGAGCAGCCGCAATACGCCTCCCCGTTGTCCCCGGGCCAGACGAGAAGGCGTGACCCCGCGGCGACGACGTCCCGATTCTGGGCGAGCCACGGTGCCTGCGGGCTCTTGGCGATGGGGGTCCATCGGTCGAGGCCGGGGTCGTAGGAGGCGTTCCCATCGCCGATGGAGCCGATCGAATAGGCACGATCACAAGCCCACTCGATCCCGCGTGGAGGGGAAGTCGTCGCGGGCTCGCCGACCTCGGTCATGGGGGTCCACGCGTCCGCGAGTGCGTCGTACGCGAACCCGCGCCAACGATTGGAGGAAGATTCCCCGAAAACGAACATCCGGAGACCCGACCACGCCGCATCGAGCGAAGCGATCTGCTGGTTGAGGGGGGCGATCGGCGACCAAGCGTTCGCCGAGGGGTCGAATCGCGCGCCCGTGTTCGGGAACCCCCCGTCGAAGCCCCCCCAGACCAGCATCGACGAGCCGGTCCAGGCGCTCGCATGGAGGGCACGGGGCGACGGAGCTCCGCTTCCCGGAAGCGGGTTCCACGTGCCGGCCGCGGGGTCGTAGCTCCAGCCGTCGCCGAAGTACGTCGGAGTGCCGGACGTCGAATCCCGGCCGCCGAACAGGAGCATCCTCGATCCGCTCCAGACCGCGCGGTGATCCATACGTGCGGGAACCGACGGCGTGGAGGGGATCGGCGTCCAGACGTTTGAAGCGACCGCGTACACGCCCCCCGTGTCGAGCGGAACGCCGAATGCGGTACTCCCTCCCCAGACGATCATCGCCGTGCCGGTCCATACCGCCGAATGCAGGGTGCGGGGCGCCGCGGGCTCGTTCGTGAGGGACATCGGCGTCCACGCGTCGAGCGCGGGATCGTAGCGCCCCCCTGCGCCGAGCTCGTGCCCGCCCGTGAGATTGCCTCCCCAGATCAGGAGCTCGCTTCCACTCCAGACGGCGCTGTGCGCAACCCTGGGGAGCGGGCGGTTCGAAGGGTGCGTCGGGATCCACGTGTCGGTTGCGGGGCGATACCGCGCGCCTGTGTCGAGCGTGTCGCTTCCGTCCTGCCCTCCCCAGACGATCGCTTCCGTTCCGCTCCAGACGAGCGTGTGCGTCACGCGCGGCGTCGGCGAGCCCGCGACGGAGAGCGGGAACCAGCGGTTCGACGCGTCGTCGTAACGCGCGCCGCCGGCCGCGAAGTCTTCGCCCTCCGTGTAGCCGCCGAAGACGATCATGTCGGTCCCGGTCCAGACTGCGGGAGCTCCGTGGCGGGCGGGAGGAGCGTTGGTCGTCATGCGCGACCAGCTGTTGGCCGCGGGGTCGTACTTCGCACCGTCGTTCAGGACCTCGCAGACGCCGGTATCCGCGTCGCAGTCGATCCCCGCCCAGACGATCATCCGGGAACCCGTCCAGACGCTCGTCGCGGCCACGCGCGGCGAAGGCGCGTTCTGCGTCGCCATCGTCGCCCATGTGTCTGCGACGGGGTCGTACCTCCCGCCCGTGTCGGTTCCCACCCTGTTCTGCGGCGTCGTGTCGCCGCCGAAGACGACCATCCGGCTTCCGGTCCACGTGGCGGCGTGGAACGAGCGGGCCGAGGGGGCACCGAGGGTCGAGGTGGGGGCCCACGTGTCCGTGGCGAGATCCCAACGGAGTCCCGTTTGGACGGGTTGGAACGTGACTCGGTCGAGACCCCCCCAGACGAGGACCCCGGAGCCCGTCCAGACGACGCTCGCACCGCTCCGTCCGTTGGCGCCGGCGGGGGCGCTACCCGACGACCAGGTGTCGGTCGTCGGGTCGTAGAAGACGTTCGGGGGGAACGAGGTCGAACTTCCGCCGCCGACGACGAGCAGGCGCGAACCGGTCCAGAAGGCGGAAGCGTCGCCTCGGGGCGCGGGTTCCCCGAGCGTGCTCATCGGGGTCCAGGCGTCCGTGGCCGGATCGTACCGGAAGCCTCCGGGACGATCTCCCCAGATCAGCATCTCCGATCCGGTCCAGACGGCCACGTGTCCGGCCCGCCGCGTCGGGAAGTCGCGCAACATCGCCGACCAGGTGCCCGGAGTGCACGCCGCCTCCCCGATCTCCGGAATCGAGTGCCCGACGACAGGGGGCGGCGGCTCGTCGGCGACGTTCCGCGCGCGCTCGGCCCACCAGCGGTCGAAGTCGGGGGTTTCCGAGGCTGCGTACGCCCGAAGGAGCCGATCCGCGAGCAGCGGCCGGACGACGACGTCGCCGAAGGCGTCGGCGTCGTTGCCGAGGGCGGCGAGGATCTCCCGCAGTCTCGCGGGATCCTGCGTGGATCTCGCGATCCGGCCGATTTCGGCCTGGATCTCGACGGCGGCGATCGTGCGCCCGAACAGCCGCTCGAGCACGAGGACCTTCCTGTCGCCGTCGAGCAGCCGTTCGCGCAGGCTCGCGGCGGGCAGCACCCCCTCGAGCGGCGGCTTCGGGCCGGAGTTCTCCGCGGGCCAGATCCGGTGCCGCCAGTAGACCTCCTCGATCGCCCGCTGCGCCTCGACGCGCGTTTCGAACGAGGGTCCCTCCGCCGCGGCGATCGCGGCGGCGATCGCGATCGAGATGAGCATGGCGCCTCCCCCGTGCTCGTCGCCGTCGAAGGGCGACACCCATGCGGGAGGTTTACGCCGTTCGGTGTCTTCTGTAAAGGGGGAAGCCCCGACACCCGGAGCGCGCGGCTACCTCCTGGCCCAGCTCGCCTGGAACGGCCTCGAGACCTGCGAGACGAGCTCATCGACGAGCCCGCCGTACGCCTCGTCGGGGTTCCCCGCGTCGAAGGCGAAGTTCTTCCCGCCCCACACGCTCACGTGCCCCACCGACTGGCTGGAGCGACCCGAGCGGTTCCACAACGCGGCCCCGGTCTCGGTCTCGTAGAGCTGGACGTTGAGGGTCGCGTCCACGGTGGCGGTCACGGAGCCGGAGCGGAACAACGCGTCCACGCTCACGTTGGGCTTCACGTTCGACACGACGAGATCGCCGACGATCAGCGACTTCAGCCCGTGCTTCGCGCCGATCGCCTTGACCGCCTCGGGATCGAGCGACGTGCGCCCGACCGAGCGAAGGACCTCGGCGGCGGTGCCGAGCTCGACGATCTTCACGAGTCCCTGGTCGCGTCGCGCCGCCTCGGTGAACCGGCGCGTCGCCATCGGGCCGAGTTCTCCCTTCGCCGCGGAGTCGAACCGGATGACCCCGATCGTCTCGTGCGGGTGAAGGTCGATCTGCGGGGGAACGAGGACCGGCGCGGGGCGCGCGGCCCCTCCACCACAGCCCCAGCTCAGGGCGACGAGGACGAGCAACGACGCGGCGAGGGCGAAGCGACGCATGGGATCCTCCTGCGCCGGAAGTTGGGTCCGGGGGAGAGGATGCGCAAATCCGGGGCGGTTGCATTCCTGCAATCGACGGTCGCGTCCCCTTGGGCCGGGTGTTACCTTTCCTTTTGCCATGCGCCATGGGGGCGAACATGGATTCGACGGAAAGGCAGAGGCGGGAGTAGCACGCCGAGGGTCACCTCCTCGTTAATCCGGTGAACCTAAAGTAGCTGGCAACTCCAACTACGCCCTCGCGGCTTAACTGACCGCGACGTTCCTCCGGTAGCCCGGCCCGAGGCGACCGGAAGGAACGACGCAAATTCGGGCTGGATATCGGCGGTACGCCCGTAGCGCCGGATCGAGACAAACGGGCTGGCCGGAACCAGGTTTGCCACTGAGCTCGGAACCGGCGAGATAAAAGACCAGTCGGCTAAGCGTGTAGAAGCTTCCGTACGAACCTTTTCGGACGCGGGTTCGATTCCCGCCGCCTCCACCATCCATGGCGCCGCTCCGGTCGCGCGGATCGGAGGCTCCGCTTTCGTTTCTTCGCTCCCCATGACATCCTCCGCCGATGGTCGTATGCGCGGTCTGTGGGGAGCGAGCGCCCGACGGAAGCCGATTCTGCCCGAAGTGCGGCGGCGCGCTCGAACTGGGATCCGTCGATCCGACGCGCACCTCGTTCCCGCGCGTCGAGCCGGAGCGGGCAGCATCGACGTCGTTCGACGAGGGACGGTTCCTCCCCGGCACGGTCGTCGCGGAGCGATACCGGATCCATGGGCTGCTCGGGCGCGGTGGCATGGGGGAGGTCTACCGGGCGGATGACCTGAAGCTCGGGCAGAGCGTGGCCCTCAAGTTCCTGCCGCGCGATGTCGAGCGCGACGGGGCACGGCGGGCGCGCTTCCTCGACGAGGTCAAGATCGCACGGCAGATCTCCCATCCGAACGTCTGCCGCGTCTACGACGTCGGCGACGTCGACGGGCGCCACTTCCTCTCGATGGAGTACGTCGACGGCGAGGATCTCGCCGGGCTGCTCCGGCGCATCGGACACCTACCGAAAGACAAGGCGGTGCAGATCGCCCGGCAGCTCTGCGCGGGACTTGCAGCGGCGCACGAGCAGGGAGTGCTGCATCGCGACCTGAAGCCGGCAAACGTCATGATCGACGGGCGGGGCCGCGCGAAGGTCACCGACTTCGGCCTGGCCGTGCTCGGCGAAGGAGGTGGCCAGGAACGAGGCGCCGGGACGCCGGCCTATATGGCGCCGGAGCAGCTCGCGGGCGGCTCGGCCACGGTCAAGAGCGACCTGTACGCGCTCGGGCTGGTCCTGTACGAGCTCTTCACGGGGCATCGTCCCTTCACCGCGTCGTCCGCCCAGGAGCTGGCGCGGCTGCAGCGGGAATCGATGCCGACGAACCCCTCGGTGCATATAGAGGGGTTCGTTCCTGCCGTCGAGCGAGTGATCCTGAGATGTCTGCGCCGGGATCCGGACGAGCGTCTATCGAACGCGCTTCAGGTGGCTGCGGCCCTGCCGGGAGGCGATCCGCTCGCCGCGGCGCTCGCGGCGGGGGAGACGCCGTCGCCCGAGATGATCGCCGCGGCCGGCGCGGAAGGCGCGCTGTCGCCGGCGAAGGCATGGGTGATGTTCGGGGCGACCGTCGTGCTCGTCCTCGGATGCCTCGGCCTCGCCCGATTCACGATGGATCAGGGCTTGGCACCCTTTCCAAAGAGCCCGGATGCGCTCGAGGATCGAGCGAGGGAGCTGATCCGGTCGTTCGGATACACGGACGAGCCCGCGGACGCGGCGTCGTGGTGGGTGCGTCGAAGCGGCTATCTGGCCTATCGAGCCGCGCGCGAGCCATCGACGACCTGGTGGCCGAGCCTTGCAGGGAGCGATCTGCACCCCTGGGTGTTCTGGTACAGGCAGAGTCCACGGCTGCTCATCGCCGAGAACCCGTTTGGCGATCCTCCGATACGCTCGAACGATCCGCCGATGGAACTTTCGGGCATGGTGAGTATCGCGATGGACGCCAGGGGCAATCTGTTGCGCCTGCGCGCCGTCCCTCCGCACACGGAAACGCAAGGTGCGCCGGAGACACCGGACTGGAAGCCGCTG
>DASVAW010000002.1 GCA_036376135.1 Candidatus Polarisedimenticolaceae bacterium
AGGTAGAGCTCGTAGGCCTCGGCGTTGCTGCCGATCGGCGTCGTCAAACGATCGACCTGCGTTCCGGTCAACGCTCCGGAGAGCCGAGTGGCGGCGGCGAGGGCGATCCGGTTCTGAACCCGGAACAAGTCCCCGGCTGCCTCGTCGAAGTCGTCCGCCCAGACCTGGCGTCCCGTGCCGCCGTCGATCAACGTGATGGTCCCGCGGAGCCGCTCGGCGTCCGCCCGGAAGTGCCCGACGAGCAGCGCTTCGACGCCGAGCTCCGCGGCCACGCGAGACGGATCGTCGGCCGGGTCCCGAAACCGCCGCGAGGTCATCCACGGCGTGACCTCGACCCCCCCTACTTGCGTGAGCTTGCTGATGAGGCTCTGCGCGAGGCCTTCGCCGAGGTGTTCCGTCTCCGACTTCGCGGTACTGTCATTCCGGAGCGGAAGGACCGCGACCGAGCGGAAACGGACGTCCGACGACGCGGCGGTCGGTTCGGTGCCACGTTGCATCCAAGCCTGGATCGCCGCGGAGACCATGAGGACTCCGAGCCCGGCCACGGCGATCCAGAGGAAGCGAGACTTCGACGACGGCGCGGGCCGGGACGCCCGTGTCGACGAGGCGCGCATGGGAGCGGACGTGGGACGCGAGCCGGGAACGAGCGTGGCCGTCTCATCGCGCGATTCCGGGAGACTGCCGGTTCGGAGCAAATCGTCCAACTCGTCCGCGACGGCACCTAGGGACGGGTACCGGTCGGTCGGCGCTTTGGCGAGCATGCCCGAGAGGAGGCGGTCCAACACCGCAGGGATATCGGCCCTCCGCGAACTCGGGAGCTCCATGGGCTCGTTCACGACCCTCCAGAGCACGGTCCCGATCCGGTCCGCGTCGAAAGGGCGCGAACCGGTCAACATCTCGTAAACGACCACGCCGAGCGAGAACTGGTCGCTTCGAGGGTCGGCCTTCTCTCCCTGGATGACCTCGGGAGACATGTACGCGGCCGTCCCCACGACGGCGTCCGTTTGCGTGAGACTGACCCCGTCGTCGAGTGCCGCCAACCCGAAATCGACGACCACGACGCGACCGTCTCGAGAGAGCATCAGATTGCGAGCCGAGATGTCGCGGTGAGTGACGCCCCGACGGTGCGCGTGGTCGAGGGCCTGCGCAGCATCCCTCGCCAAGGTAACGGCTTCGCGGAGCGCCAGCGGTCCACGTTCGGCGAGACGCGCGGCCACCGTTCCACCCTCGATCAGCTGCATCGCCAGGTAGGGGCGGCCGTCTTGCTCGCCGAAGTCGTAGACGGTCCCGATTCCCGGGTGGTCGAGGCGGCTCGCGGAGCGGGCTTCTCGAAGGAACCTGCGCCTCGCGGTCTCGGAGTCCTCGAGCTCCGGCCGAAGGAACTTCAACGCGACCGAACGGCCGAGCAATGTGTCCTCGGCGCGCCACACGACCGCCATCCCTCCCTGGCCGAGGCGTTCGATCATCCGGTATCTGCCGAACGGGGTTCCGGGCACCGACGCGGGGGGCCGCTCGCCGGGTGGAGTCCCGGGCGGCGGCTCGTCCGCCCGCAGCAGGGCGTGGGCATCGACGATTTCGGCCACGGCGCGGAGACGCAACACATCCGCTCTCTCGTCCGGTTCCGGCGCCGAGGCGATCGCGAGGTCCCAGTCGATCGGCTTTCTGTCGGAGACCAGCGCGGCCAGTCGGACAAGCGAGTCTCTTTCTTCGCTCATGCCGCATTCCGCACCGGCGCGGTCTCGCGCTCGGCTCCGGGTCCCGAATTCCCCTCGCTCACGTCAAGGCCTCCGCCTGTCAGGGAGAATAACCCAGTCGGGGATGCCGCCTCGGCGGGAAACGGCGGTCCCGGCTGCCGATACGGCCGCGGAGACATGACCGAACGACGCCGACACGAGTATGATCCGGTCGATCGGGATCCCATGGGGAAGCGGACGGAGTTGGACGACACGGAGCCGGTTTCCAATCTCGAGTTGCTCCGACGGTCGGTCGCGGGAGACCGCGGAGCGACGGAGGAGCTGACCGCTCGGATCCGCCCGCACCTCAAGCGCTGGGCGAGCGGGCGGCTTCCGGGTTGGGCGCGGGACGGCGTCGACACCGACGACCTCGTACAGGACGCCCTCGCGCGTGCCGTCGCGGAGCCCGGCCGCCTCGAGGTCCGTCCCGACTTCCAGTCCTACCTACGGCAGACGATTCTCAACTCCATTCGGGACCACGTCCGCAGGGCGCATCGGCGTCCCCGCGCGGATGTGGACCCGGAGCTGCAATCGAGCTCCGAAGCGTCACCGCTCGAGGCCCTGATCGGCAAGGAGCGGATGACCCGGTTCGAGGCGGCTCTTCAAGGGCTCGATCCCGACGATCGCGAGGCCATCGTCTGCCGGGTCGAATTCGGCATGACATACAGGGACATCGCGCTCGCGCTCGGCCGGCCGACCGCGGATGCCGCACGCATGGCGGTGGCGAGGGCACTCGTGCGTCTTTCGCGACGGTTGGAGATCGACGCCTGATCGCTTGACAGCTTCCCGCCCCCTCCTTAGCCTCCGGCCATGCGCCGCTCCATCCTGCTCGTCGCCGCCCTCCAACTCCTCCTCCCGCCCGTCGCCGCCCAGGCGCCGGCGAAACCGTCGCTGGACATCAAGACGGTCTCCCTCGCCAACGGCCTCGAGATCTACGTCCTCGAGCGGCCGGCGTCGCCCACCTTCGCCGCTCTCTACCAGTTCGACGTCGGCGGCGCGGTGGACCCGAAGGGCAGGAGCGGGATCGCACACCTGCTCGAACACATGATGTTCAAGGGCACGCCGACGCTCGGCACGACGGACTTCGCGAAGGAGAAGCCCCTCCTCGACCGGATCAACGCGGCGTGGATGGAGCTTCAGGCCGAGACCGAGCGCGAGGACGATCCGTTCCGTCCCCCCGACAAGGAGAAGGTCGAGCGACTGCGCAAGGAGATCGACGCGCTCACGGCCGAGCAGAAGAAGCTCGTCGTCAAGAACGAGTTCGACCAGGTCATGACGCGCGCGGGCTCCGTCGGCATGAACGCGTCCACGTCGTGGGACCAGACCAACTACTACATGCAGCTCCCGGCGAATCGGCTCGAGTTGTGGTTCCGGATGGAGGCCGACCGGATCCTCAACCCCGTCTTCCGCGAGTTCTGGAGCGAGCGCGACGTCGTCCACGAGGAGCGGCGCCTGCGCACGGAGAACTCCCCGCAGGGAACCGCGAACGAGGCCTTGATGTCCCTGCTGTTCCCGGCCCACCCCTACGGGACGCCGGTGGTCGGCTGGCCGTCGGACGTCGCCAAGCTCACCCACGACGACGCGATGGCCTACTTCCGCACGTATTACTCGCCCACCAACTGCACGATGGTCCTCGTCGGCGACGTGAAGACGGCCGACGTCGAGCGGCTCGCCAAGAAGTACTTCGGTTCGTGGAAACGACAGACGATCCCGCCGAAGGTCGTGACCCGCGAGCCCGACCCGCGCGGCGAGCGCCGTCGCGTCGTCGAGTTCGACGCGGAGCCCTCCCTCCGGATGGCGTGGCCGACGGTCCGCGACGGCCACCCGGACAGCTACGCGCTCGAGGTGCTGGGCTCGGTTCTCGGGGGCCTCGACTCGTCGCGCCTCGACAAGACGATCGTCCAGAAAGAGCGTCTCGCCGCGTCGGTGGGAACCGGTCAGGCGAGCCTCGCGCACGGCGGCTGGTTCTCGCTCTCCTCGACGCCCAAGGGGGAGACCCCGATCGCGGACCTCGAGAAGGCGATCGACCGCGAGATCAAGCGGATCCAGGACGAACCTCCGGACGCGGCGGAGCTCGACCGGGCCAAGATCCAGGTCGAGGTGAGCCGTGCGACGTCCCTCAAGAGCAATCTCGGCCTCGCCTTCCAGATCGCCGACTCCGTGTCGCTCACCGGCGGCATCGGCTACATGGACGAATACGAGCGCCGCATCCGCGCCGTGACCGCGCAGGACGTGCAACGCGTCGCGAAGCAGTACCTCGCGGCGGGACGCCGCAGCGTCGTCGAGGTCCGCAAGACGCCGGGAGGGGCGAAGGCCGAGCGGGGCGCCGACACGGCGCACGCCCGCGGCGGAGAGCCCGCGCGACGCGGGGCGTCCCAGTCGAAGGGGTTCGCCGAGGCGATGACGATGCTGACCGGAGCGGCGCCGGTCACCCTCAAGCTCCCGGAGATCGGCAAGGACGTGGAGCGCGTCGTCCTCCCCTCGGGGGTCACGGTCTTCATCCGGGAGGACCATTCGGCGCCCACCGTCGAGATGGGGATGACGTGGCTGGGCGGCTCGAACGCGGTGCCGGTGGAGCGGCTCGCGCCGTATTCGCTCGCGACGCAGCTGCTGAACCAGGGCGGCACGGAGTCCCTCACCCCCGAGCAGCTCGACGAGCGCAAGGAAGACCTCGGGATGTCGTTCTCGCTCTTCGCCGGCTCGACGGAGTGCGGCGGCTCGTTCTTCTCCCTCTCGCGGAACTTCGACGACGCCTTCGGCCTCGCGATGGAGATGCTCCGGAAGCCGCGTTTCGATCCCGGACGGCTGGACACGATCCGGGGGCAGTTCATCGAGGGGATGAAGCGGCGTTGGGACTCGCCCGGCTCGGGCGCGGGGACGCTCCAGGGGTGGATCTTCAACGCGTCGCACCCGCGCCTGGGGTACGTGCCCTCCCGGGCCGAGATCGAGAAGGTGACGGCCGAGTCGGTCCGGGAGGTGTGGGAGAGGCACTTCGGACGCGACAACCTCTACGTCGCCGTCGTCGGGGACTTCGACAGGAAGGAGATGCTCGGGAAGATCGACCGGGCCTTCGCGGGCTGGCGCAGCGCTCCCGTGAAGGACCGCGTGTGGATCACGCGCGAGCCGGTCGTGAAGCCCGGGGCGTTCCTGGTGGAGAAGGAGATCCCCCAGCCGGCGATCCGCCTCGCCCACCAGATCCCCGTCGATCGCACGGCGCCCCTCGAGGACCACGCGGCGCTCGAGATCCTCAACGACATCCTCGGCGGGAGCGGCTTCCGGTCGCGCCTGATGGAGCGGCTGCGCTCCGACGAGGGGCTCACCTACGGCGTGTCGTCGTCGATCGGGCACCAGTCGCGGCCGGGGATCCCGGGCTCGTTCGGCGTCGGGTACCAGACCAAGGCACCCTCGGTCGCCCGATCGGTCTCGATCGTGCTCGAGGAGATCGACAAGATCGTGGCCAAGCCGGTCTCCGCGGAGGAGATCGCCGAGCAGATGGACGCGTGGCGCAACCGGTTCGTGTTCCGGTTCACGAACGACTTCTCGATCGTCAGCCGCCTGCTCGCCGCCGAGCTCGACGACCGGCCGTACACCTGGGACCGGACCTTCCTCGACGCCGTGCAGAAGGTGACGGTCGAGGACGTCTCCCGCGTGGCGAAGCGGTACCTCGCTCCCGCGAACCTCACGGTCGCGGTCTTCGGGTCGTTCCCCGAGGAGGACCGGAAGGCCCTCGGAGCGCGTTTCCCGCTGACCGTCCTCCCGAAGGAGACCGTCTTCACCGGCGGGTACGACGCGGCCCCCGCGCCTTCGCCTTCGAAGCCGTGATCGACGTCCCGGGGGGCCCCTCGATCCCGGAGGAGGAGATCGACTTCGCCGTCAGCCGGGCCGGGGGGCCCGGGGGCCAGCACGTGAACACCACGGCGACCCGCGTCGAGTTGCGCTTCGACGTCGCGGGATCGCCGAGCCTCGACCCCGCGCAGCGCGCGCGGATCCTCGATCGGCTGCGCACGCGGATCAGCCGCGAGGGGATCCTGCGGGTCGTCGCATCCAGGGAGCGCAGCCAGCGCGCCAACCGCGACGCGGCGATCGCCCGCTTCGTGGAGCTGCTGGCGGGGGCGCTCGCGCGGGAGGCGCCCCGCGTGCCGACGCGGGTCTCCCGGTCGGCGAAGGCGCGGCGCGTGGACGCGAAAAAGCGGGAGGGTGCGAAGAAACGGCTCCGCGCGTCCAAGGGCGAGGACTAGAGTCGGGGGCGGAGGCCCCATGACCATCCTCGACCGCCGCACCTTCCTGGCGGGGAGCGGGATCGCGCTCGCGACCGCAGCCGCCGCCCCCCGCACCTTCGCTTCCGTCGCGACGCAGCCGAACGCGTGGGCGGACGTCCGTGCCTCGTTCCGCCTGAGGCGCGACCTCATCCACCTCTCGTCCTTCTTCCTCGTGTCCCATCCGAAACCGGTCCGCGACGCCGTCGAGCGGTACCGCGACATGCTCGACGCCGACCCCTTCGAGACGGTCGAGCGGCATTGCTTCGGGAAGCCGGAGGAGAACCTCGCCCTGAGGGTGAAGCGCGCGGCGGCCTCGTACCTGGGTGGCCGTCCGGAGGAGGTGGCGCTCACCCAGAGCACGACGGCGGGGCTCGCGCTCGTCTACCTCGGTCTTCCGCTCGGCCCCGGGCAGGAGATCCTGACGACGACCCACGACCACTACGTCCACCACGAAGCCTCGAGGCTCGCGGCGGCGCGCGCGGGGGCGACGGTGCGCCGGGTCCCCCTCTTCGATCGATTCGAGGAGCTCCCCGCCGTCACCGAGCAGGCGATCGTCGCGCGGCTGCGGGAGGCGATCCGTCCGGCGACGCGCGTGCTGGGGATCACCTGGGTCCATTCGCAAAGCGGGCTCAAGCTCCCGCTCGCGGCGATCGCGGCGGCGGTTCGGGAGGTCAATGCCGGACGTCCCGAGCGCGAGCGCGTGCGCGTCGTCGTGGACGGCGTCCACGGCTTCGGCGTCGAGGACGTCGCGGTCGCGGGGACCGGCATCGACGTCTTCGTCTCCGGGACCCACAAGTGGATCTTCGGCCCCCGCGGAACGGGCCTCGTCTGGGCGCGGGCGGAGGTCTGGGCGGAGATGGCCCCGACCATTCCCACCTTCGACGGCCTGGCGCCGTACGAGGCATGGGAGAAGGGGGAGCCGCCCGCCGGGCCGCCGCGCGCCGACTGGTTCACCCCGGGCGGATTCCACGCGTTCGAGCACGCGTGGGCGGTCGAGGCGGCGTTCGCGTTTCACGCCTCGATCGGCAGGGCGCGGATCGCCGAGCGGATCCACGCGCTGAACGCGAGGATCAAGGACGGCCTCTCGCGCAACCGTCGGGTCAGGCTGTGGACGCCGAGGTCGCCGGACCTCTCCGCCGGCCTCGTCGGGTTCGACGTCGAGGGGATGGCGACCGGCGCGGTCGTCGAGGGGCTGCTGCGCAGGCGCGTCGTCGCCAGCGGCAGCCCCTATCCGCGATCGGTCGTGCGGCTGGCGGCCGGGATCATGAACACCGAGGAGGAGATCGACCTCGCGGTGAAAGCGGTCGCCGAGCTTTCCGCCTAGCGTCGCGGCCGGAACGACTTCATGGCGCCGACGACGTTGGAGTAGTCGTCGGTCCAGAGGTACCGGGCGCGCGTCGCGTCCAGCTCCTCCCGCGGGATCGACCACCACCGCGCGTCGCCGTCGAACGGGAACGGGGCGTCGGTCGACGCGGCGAGGACGGCCCACGTCGAGTCGTCCTTGGCCTCGACGACCGCGCCGAATCCCGTCGCCTCGTCCCATCGGACCGCGCCGCGCCGGCCGAGGGCGTGCGCGATCGCCTCGACCACCGGGGCGAGGTCGACGTACTGGTTGGACAGGTGGAACGCGATCAGCCCGTCGGGCTTGAGCTTGCGCAGGTAGATCGCGACCGCCTCCCTGGTGAGCAGGTGCGCCGGGATCGCGTCGCTCGAGAAGGCGTCGATGACGATGAGGTCGTAGGTCGCGTCGTCGGCCTCGGCGATCCTGAGCCGGCCGTCGCCCAGGACGAAGTCGAGCGTCGCCTTCGACTCCGAGACGAACGTGAACCACTCCGGGTTCCGCGCGATGCGCACCACCGCCGGATCGATGTCGTAGATCGTGAACGCGTCCCCGGGGGCCCCGTACGCGGCGAGGGAGCCGGCGCCCAGGCCGATCAGTCCCATGCGCACCGGGCGCCCGCGGGCGTGCAGGGTTTCGAAGACCTGGCCGATCGGCCCCGACGGGTGGAAGTAGGTCGTCGGCATGGCGCGACGCCTCACGTCGAGCGACTGCATCCCGTGGCGGGTCGGGCCGTGCAGGAGGACGCGGTAGGGGTTCGCGAAGATCAGCGAGCTCCCCTCGTCGATCTTGTAGGGCTTCCCCTCGAAGTCGAGCACGCGATGGACGCCGAAAAACGTCCGCTCCTGGTGGATCACGTCGACCGACTGCGCCGTCCGCGTCCACGCGAATCCGAGCAGGACGGCGAAGGCGAGGCCGAAACGCCGCGTCCACCCCAGGGTCGCGAGACAAAGCGTCGACGGGAGTCCGACGGCGAGCCACGTGCGCGCCAGGGGGGACAACCCTTCCGCCGCCTGCACGAACCGGCCGGTGCCGAGCAGCAGCAGCGCCAGGGCCGCGGGGACGGCGAGGTCGAGCGCGGTGCTCCGGCGCTCGGGCGCGCCCCAGGCCGGCCGGAGGAAACAGGCGGCGGCGAGCATCAGCGGGAACTCGAGGACGTCGTTGAAGACCACCGGCGCGACGAGCGCGTTGAAGGCGCCGCCGAGGACGCCGCCGAGGGCGATCACGAGGTAGTACTGGGTGAGGTGCGACGCGGCGGGCCGGGCGTCGGCGAGCCTGCCGTGGGCGACGAGCGCCGCGGCGACCATCGCGGCGAGCGCGAGGGTCAGCTCGACCAGACCGTCCGGCTCCACGCCCGGGAAGGTCACGGCGGCGACGGCGACCGCGAGCATCGCGAGCGCGACCCCGGAGGCCGGGACGAGCCACGAGGGCCGCCCCTTGGCGAACACGATCACGAACGTGAGCAGGTACAACGCGAGGGGGACGACCCACAGGAGCGGGACCGAGGCGATGTCGGTCGTCAGGTACTGCGTCGTGGCGAGCAGGAGGCTCGACGGGACGAACGCGTACACCAGCCAGCGCAGGCGGTCTCCCCACGACACCGGGGCGTCGTCGACGGCGTCGGCGGCGCGCGAAGGCGCGTGCCCCCTTCGCAGGACGAAGGCCCCGCAAGCCAGGACGAACAGGACGTACAGGCCGTATCCCGCCGTCCAGAACCCCGCCTGTCCGCGCAGGGTCAGCCACGGCTCGAGAACGAAGGGGTAGGCGAGCAGGCCCGCGAAGCTGCCGACGTTGCTCGCCGCGTAGAGGAAATAGGGATCGGCGGCGTCGCGGTGCCCGGTCCGCGAGAACCAGCGCTGGATCAGGGGGCCCGTCGTCGCGACCACGAAGAACGGGAGCCCGCACGTCCACGTCAGCGCGGAGAGGAGCCAGACGACCGGCGAGCCGCTCTCCGGCGGGGCGCTCAGGCCGCGCGCCCCGATCGGCAGGAAGAGGAAGGGGAGCAGCAGGACGGCGCCGTGGACCGCCACCTGCGCGCGGAGCGATCTCCTGGACCCGAGGGCGTGGGCGTAGGCGTAGCCGGCGAGCAGCCCCGCCTGGAAGAAGACCATGCACGTGTTCCATACGGAGGGGCTGCCGCCCAGCAGGGGCAGCAGCATCTTCGCCACCATCGGCTGGACGAGGAAGAGGAGGCCCGCGCCGGTCAGGATGGCCAGAAAGAACGTCGCGAGCATCGCGGGAGTTTATACGGCGTCCATAATGCGCCGTCGATGGCGGAGTCCTGTGCGGTCGCGATCGTCGGGGCGGGGGCCGCGGGGCTCGCGGCGGGCATCTTCGCCGCCGAGACGTCGCCGGGGTCGCGGACCGTCCTCCTCGACGGCGCACCCCGCCTCGGCGCCAAGATCCTCATCGCCGGCGGGGGACGGTGCAACGTCACGCACGAGGCCGTCCGCCCGGAGGACTTCCACGGTTCCCGGACCTTCGTGAAGCACGTGCTCGCCGCGTTCGACGCCGGTGCCGCGGCGAGGTGGTTCGAGTCGCTCGGCGTTCCCCTGAAGCGCGAGGCGACGGGGAAGCTCTTCCCGGCGAGCGATCGCGCGCGCGACGTGCTCGACGCTCTCGTGCGCCGGTGCGGCGAGCTGGGCGTCGAGATCCGGACCTCCTCGAAGGTCGCGTCGGTCGCGGTGGAGGACGACGGGTTCCGGATCGACGGGACCCTCCGGGCGCGGCGCGTGATCCTGGCGGCCGGGGGCCGCTCGGTCCCCGCGACTGGCAGCGACGGCTCCGGATACGCGCTCGCCCGCGCGCTCGGGCATACGGTGACGCCGACCTTTCCGGCGCTGGTCCCGCTCCTGCTCGCCGACGGGTTCTTCCACGCCTCGCTCTCGGGGGTGTCCCACGAGGTCGAGCTCACCGTGCGCGCGGAAGGGCGCGTCGCCGAGCGGCGGGTCGGGAGCCTGCTCTGGACGCATTTCGGGGTCAGCGGTCCCGTCGTCCTCGACGCGAGCCGCGCCTGGATCGAAACGCCCGGCGCGACGCTTCATGCGTCGATGTTCCCGGGCGAGCCCTTCGAGGGGGTGGAGCGCTGGCTCGTCGGCGAGCGGCGCACGCTCGCCAACGCCCTCGCCGACCGGCTCCCCGCGCGGGTCGCGGAGGCGCTGGCGCGGCACGTGCGGATCGATCCCGGCGAGCGCGCGGCGCGGCTGGCGCGGGAGGATCGGCGCCGGCTCGTGCACGCGCTGACCGCGCTCGAGCTCCCCGTCGTGGGCGACCGCGGCTGGAACCACGCCGAGGTGACCGCAGGCGGGGTGCCCCTCGCGGAGGTCGACTTCCGCACCCTGCGGTCGAAGGCGACTCCGGGGCTCCACCTCGCGGGGGAGATCCTCGACTGCGACGGCCGGATCGGCGGCTTCAACTTCCAGTGGGCGTGGGCGACCGGGCACCTCGCGGGGCGAGCGGCGGCGCGCGCGGGCGAGGATCGGCGTTGAGGCGGGCGCGAGCCGGGGCGCTGCTCCTCGCCGCGCTCGCGTGGCGGGGCGCGTCCGGGGAGGAGGTCGTCGAGCTTCGTCCCGAGCGGATCCCCCCCGACGGCGTGTTCCGGTGGTTCGCCGACTGGCGGCCGTCGTCCTCGCCGCGCTGGGCGCTCGCGCTCGGCGGGGGCGGCTCGTGGGGGATCGCGCACATCGGCGTGCTCGAGGCGCTCGAGGACGACGGGTTGCGTCCCGACGCCATCGCGGGGACCTCGATCGGCGCGATGGTGGGAGCGTTCGCCGCGGTCGGGGCGTCGCCGTACGAGATCGAGCGCTCCTTCATCGAGAACGACTGGAACACCGTCCTGACCCGGCAGGCGCGTCCGCGCGGCGCCTCTTCTCCCGACGACCCGCTCGCCTCCCAGGCGGCTCTCCTGAGGTTCGGCCGCCGCCGCGGCGGTTCGCCGCTCCTCTATCGCGGCCTGGTCTCCGACGCACCCCTGAACATCGAGCTCGTGCGCCACCTCTCCTGGGCGAGCGTGGCGGCCGGCGGCGACTTCGACCGGCTTCCGATCCGCTTTCGGGCGGTCACGACCGATCTCGTCTCGGGGGAGCGCTTCGCGCCGGCCTCGGGCACGCTCCCGGTGATCGTGCGCGCGAGCATCGGCCTGCCGCTGTTCCGCCCGGTGTCGTACGAGGGGCGACTGCTCGTGGACGGGGGCGCCCTCGAGAACGTGCCGGTGCGCGCGGCGCGCGAGGCCGGCGTCGACCGGGTCGTCGCCGTGCAGCTCACGATCGACGGACGCGACCTCGCCGCGGCTCCGGCCATCTCCTCGGTGACCGCGCAGATCGCCCGCAGCTACGACATCTCCGGTGCGGAACAGCGCCGCGCCCTGCTCGCGAGCGCCGACGCGAAGATCAACATCGCGGTCGGCGAGATCTCGTTCGTCGACTTCCACTCCAACGTCGCGACGACCGTGGAGATCGGGCGCGAGGCGTGGCAGGCCCATCGCGAGGAGGTCCTCGCGGCGCTCGAGCGCGACGCCCCCCGTTTCGCCGTGCGCGCGATCGAGGCGGGGGAGGGCGTCGAGTCGATCATGGCGGCGGAGATGGCGGTTCGACTCGGGATCGACGGATCCGCGCGCGCGGTTTCGGCGCTGCGCCTCGAGCTCGAGCTGATCCGCATCCTGAGGCGAGGCGGCTACGAGGACGGTCGGCTCCGCGTCCACCCGGACGGGCGGGTCGAGGTCGTCCTCGGCCGCGGCGCGGTCGTCCGGGAGCTGCGTCTCGACGTGCCTCCCGCCCTCGTGCCGGAGTTCGAAGGGATCCGGCTCGACCGGCTCCCGTCGCCGGTCCTGCCGCGAACCGTGATGGCGGCGGTGGACGCGGCATTGATCCGCGCCCGGGAGCGCGGCTTGTTCCTGTGCTCGCTGCGCGAGGTCCAGTGGGAGGCCGAAACCGGCGTCCTCCGCGTCGTCGTGGACGAGGGACGCCTCGTCCGTCTCGACGCGGTCTCGGCGGCGTCGGGGGAGCTCGTCGAGTCGGAGCCCCCGGACGGCCTGGAAGGGGCCGCGACGTTGCGAAGGCTCGAGGATCTCTTCGTCGAGCTCGATCACCGTCGCGAAGCGGAGTCGGTCCGCACCCTGTCGGTCGCGCGCGAGGGGGAGGGGTACGGCGTGACGCTCCACGTCGAGGAGCCGCCCGCGTGGGAGGCCACGCTCCAGCCCGGATTGAGCGACGCCCTGGGGCCGACGGTATTCGCGCGCTTCTCGCTGCCTTCGCTTGCCGGGTGGGCGCACTGGGACATGGACGCGAGGGTCGCGGCGTGGCGCCTGGGCCAGCAGCTCGCGATCGAGGTGACCCCGCCCAGCCGCTGGCTCGTGGCGCGCGGGGTCGTCGCGCGGACGCGGCTGCCGGACTACGGCCCGAGCGGCGAGCTTCGCGGGTCCCGCGGCTTCGGGCTCCAGGCCGGGGCGTTCGGCGTCCGGACGCGGCAGGGGCGCTGGGGAACCCCGGAGGCGCTCCTCGCGGTGCGGACCGTGGAGGACGACGCGTTCCTCCAGCCCGCCGGCGTGGGCACGGGGCGGGATCCCTCGGAGGACCCGGACGAGCCGAGCATCGACTACGCCGTCGATCTCGCGTGGAGCGGCGATCGCCGCGACGATCCAGCCCGGCCGACCGCGGGCATCGCCTGGGAGCTGTTCACGACGCTTCCGTTCGCGGGGGAGCGGCGCGCGGCGGTCGCGACCGCGAACCTCGCGCTGCACCTCCCGTTCGGGAGCGCGCGACGGGTCTGGGCGGCGTTGCAGCTGCACGGCGCCGAGGCGCAGGACGACCGGCCGCTTCCCCTCGACCGGTGGAGCGACGTCGGAAGCTGGAGCGACGCTCCGGGCATGCTCCCCGCGCGCGGCCTGTCCCCCGACATCCGGCGCGGGACCGTCGCGCTGCGCGTGCGCGTCGCCGAGTTCGCGGGGACGTCGTTCGTCGCGGGGGCGAGCGCCGCGTCCTGGGAGATGGGGGAGGTGCGCGCGGACGAGACACTCGACCGCAGGGGACACGGCGTCGCGATCTTCACCGAGGTTTCCTACGGCCGGTACGGCCCCTTCGTCCTGGGATTCGCCCGCGGCTCGGAGGACTCGAACACCGTCTACCTGCTCGCGCGACCGTTCACGGTCCCGTGGCCGGGACCGAGGATCCGGCTGCCGGGGCGGTGAGGCGCCGCGGGACTCCCCCCCATGCGCCTTGCCCAAAGTCAACGCCCGCGCGGCACATGTTTCTTGTGATCGTCGCCGCACTCCGGTACTCCTTTGCGCAACGGGGATGCCCGATTCCGGGCACACCGCGCCGGGGCAGGCGACGACCCGGCGACCGGGTATCTCGTCGCCACGTCGAGGGGGCTTGAGAATCATGCGCAGGTCGTTCGCCAGGGAAAGCCTCGTGCTCCTGGTCACGGCGACGGCCCTGCTCGCGATGCCGGAAGCATCCGCGCAGCAGGTGCCCCTGCCCGGGACCAACATTCAGAAATGGGTCGATCCGATGCCGGTCTTCCCGGCGCGCGTGGACGCCACCCAACCTCTCGAGGTCCGCATGGCGGAGGTGCAGCAACGCGTCCTCCCCGCCGCGATCTACGAGAACCTCCCCGCGCCCTTCGGCGCGGGCACGTTCGTCTGGGGATACGGCTTCACGGAGCTCGGCCCGGACGGTCGCTCGTTCCCGGTCTACTACCCCGGCTTCACCGTGGTCGCAAAGCGCGGCACGCCGACCACGATGACGTTCCTCAACGACCTCGTGAACCCGTTCCTGCAGTCGTACCCCGGCGGCGGCGGAGCGCCGATCTTCGCGGTCGACGCCACGCTGAACTGGGCCGATCCCCTCGATCAGGGGGCGAGCTTCTCCCCCTACGACGGCCCGGTCCCCGTCTGCGTGCACCTGCACGGCGGCGAGGTTCCCTCCGCGTTCGACGGAGGCCCCGACGCATGGTTCACGCCGAACACTCCCGGGAACCAGCCGATCACCGGCCCCGGCTACGTGACGAACGTCTACACGTATCCGAACGGCCAGGAGGCGGCGACGATCTGGATGCACGACCACGCTCTGGGGATCACGCGCCTGACTCCGCACATGGGGATGGCGGCGTTCTACTTCCTCCAGGATCCCGTCAACGACCCGCAGAATCTCCCGACGGGCAAGTACGACCAGGAGATCGTGATCCAGGATCGTCTGTTCGACACGAACGGGCAGCTGATCTTCCCCGCCGTCGGCGACAACCCGGACGTCCACCCGTTCTGGCTCCCCGAGTTCTACGGGGACACGATCCTCGTGAACGGGAAGAGCTGGCCGTACTTCGACGTCGAGCCGCGCCGCTACCGCCTGCGTCTGCTCAACGGCTCGAACGCCCGCTTCTACAACCTCGCTTTCGACAACCCGCGCGTGAAGGTCTGGCAGATCGGAACCGACGGCGGCTACCTCGACGCCCCGGTCCCGCTGAAGACCCTGCTGCTCGCCCCCGGCGAGCGCGCCGAGCTCATCGTCGATTTCCGCCGCGCCAAGCGCGAGACCACGCTCCTCACGAACAACGCGAAGTCGCCGTACCCGGTCGGCGCTCCCGCCGACCCGCGCACCGTCGGCCAGATCCTCCAGTTCCGGATCTCCGACGGGACCGACGTCGTGGATCACAGCTGCGATCCCGGGGCCGGCGAATGCGTGCTGCGGCCGAACAACCGGATCGTCCGGTTGAACCCCGATCCCGCGCAGGTTCCCACGCGCCGCCTGACCCTCAACGAGGAGCAGGGAGCGAACGGCCCGCTGACCCTCTTCATGAACAACACCGAGCTGGGCGACCTCGGCGTCGAGGGGACGCTCGACGAGAAGCCCCGCGTCGGATCGACGGAGATCTGGGAGATCGTGAACATCTCCGCCGACAGCCATCCGATCCACACCCACCTCGTCGACTTCCAGGTGCTCAGTCGCCAGGCGCTGCAGTCCTCGAAGTACGTCTCCGCCTACGATGCGTCGTTCCCCGGCGGGTTGTGGAAGGGCGTGAACTATCCCCCGGGCGTTCTGATGCCGGGCTTCGGCCCGCCGCTCGCCTACGGCAACTGCCTGCCGGGCACCGTCTGCGGGGGCAACCCCGATCCCGGACCGTACCTCCAGGGGATGCCGATGGGGCCGTACCCGTACGAGCAAGGGTGGAAGGACACCGTCCAGTCCAACCCCGGCGAAGTGCTTCGCATCGCGGTCCGCTGGGCGCCCACGAACACGCCGAGCGCCGCGGCGCAGCCCGGCGTGAACCTCTATCCCTTCGACCCCACCGCGAAGCTCGGCGTCCTCGACGACGGCTTCGGATACCCGGGAGGGCCGGGGTACGTCTGGCACTGCCACATCATCGACCACGAGGACAACGAGATGATGCGGCGCTACGAGGTGACCCCCTAGTCTCCTCGGGACGAAGGCCCCGATGGTGCGCCTGTTCTGCCTCGCCGCCGCCGCCGTTCTCCCGGGAACGGCGGCGGCGGAGGATTTCTGCCTCGAGCCGCGCCGCGCGCTCGAGGAGGTCGCCCGCCGTCACCGCGGCGGGGGGGAGGCGCTCGCCGAGGAGACGCTCCGAGCCCTCGTCGAGCGCGACGCCGCGAAGGCCCGGGCGCTGGCGGCGCTGCGCGCCGCCCCTCTCACGCGAGCGGAGATCCAGGGGGAAGTCGACCGCATGGCCGCGTCGACGCGCGATCCCGCCCGCCTGCGGGAGATGCTCGCCGCCCTCGGCGGCGACCCCGAGCGCTTCGGCCGGTGCGTCGCGGCCCCCGCGCTCGTGGAGCGCAGGCTGCGTTCGGCTTTCGCCGCGGATGCCGCATTCCAGTCCGAGGTGCGGGGTCGCGCCGTGGATCGCGTCGCTCCCGACACCGAGGTCGAGTTGCGGGACTCCCTGGACCACCCGGCGCTCGCCGCGTGGTTCGGCGAGCGCGGTCCCGCGTCGACCCCGCGTCGCGAGCCCGCGGCGATCCCGCGGGGGAGGTGGAGCTCCGTACTCGAGGATGCCGACCGCTTCTTCCGCGTTCGCGTCGACGGCGCCGTCGTCGCCATCGCGAGCTGGGACAAGTTGCCTTACGAACGCTGGTGGCCGCGCTTGGTGTCCGATGTCGAGCCGGTCGCCCACGACGGCGTGCCGCTCGGCCTGCGCGCCCCCGACGGCACGTGCACCGAAGACACCTGGTCCGGCATCGAAGCCGGCCAGGTCCCCGACGCGCGCGATTCCCATACCGCCGTCTGGACGGGCACCGAGCTGCTCGTGTGGGGGGGCGCGGGACTCGCCGGCGCGCTCGACGGCGGCGCGCGCTACGACCCCGCGACGGATGTCTGGGTCCCGATCTCGCGCAGCGGCGCGCCGTCGGCCCGCTGGAACCACACCGCGATCTGGACGGGCGCGTCGATGGTCGTCTGGGGAGGCACCGACGGCGGGGCCGTCTTCGCCGGCGGGGGACGCTACGAGCCCGCGAGCGACACGTGGACGCCGACGGCGATCGCATCCGCGCCGGCGGCGCGCGAGCGGCATACCGCGGTGTGGACGGGGACCGAGATGATCGTCTGGGGCGGGGACGAGCCGCTCGGCCACCTGGACAGCGGCGGCCGTTACGATCCCGCGCTCGATCGGTGGCGGCCGGTCGCTTCGGCGGGATCCCCGTCCGCCCGCTACCGCCACACGGCGATCTGGACCGGCACGCGCATGGTCGTCTGGGGCGGGCTCGACGACACCCTCGGGCCGCTCGGGGACGGTGCGCGCTACGACCCCGCGGCCGACGCGTGGAGCACCGTCGCGCCGAGCGGCGCGCCGTCGGCGCGTTCGCTGCACACCGCGGTGTGGACGGGGAACCGCATGGTGGTGTGGGGCGGGAGCACCTCCTCCGGATACGTGTCGAGCGGCGGCAGGTACGATCCCGCGGCGAACAGCTGGTCGCCCACCTCGCTCACACCGGACGCCCCCTCCGCGCGATACCTCCACACCGCGGTCTGGTCCGGCACGCGCATGATCGTCTGGGGCGGATACGACGCGGGCGGGTACACCGCCACAGGATCGCGCTACGACCCCGTCGGCGACACGTGGTCGGCGACGTCGTCCGCGCCGACCGTGCCGTCCCCCCGCGGATACCACGCCGCGGTCTGGTCGGGAACGACGATGCTCGTGTGGGGCGGCTACGCCTACGACGGCGCGGACCACGAGCTCGACACCGGCGGTCGCTACGATCCGGTCGCCGACCGCTGGACGCCGACCTCCGCGTGGGCCGACCGCCGCCGGCGTCACACGGCGGTGTGGACCGGATCGGAGCTCCTCGTCTTCGGCGGCGTCGAGGACGCCCCCGGCGCGGCGTCGCGCGTCCTCGCGAGCGGCGGACGGTACGTCCCCGCGACGGACACGTGGACCTCGCTCGCGGGGGACGGCGCCGCGCCGTCGGCGCGGGAGCGCCACGCGGCGGTGTGGACCGGCTCGCGCATGTTCGTCTGGGGCGGGCGCGGCCCGAATGCCGCGACGGCCACCGGCGCACTCTACGACCCGGCGACCGACGCATGGTCGACGACCGCCGGCAGCGGCGCTCCCAGCGCCCGTTACCTCCACACGGCGGTCGGGACGGGCTCGAGCGTCCTCGTCTGGGGGGGGTGGGACGGGACGGCGTCGGGAACGGGGGCGACCTACGACCCGGCGGCAGATGCTTGGACGCCGATTCCCCCTGGACCCGCGGGGAGGTACGGCCACGTCGCCGCGTGGACGGGAACGCGGATGATCGTCTGGGGCGGCACGACCGGAAGCGGCGCGACCGCGACCGGCTCCGGGCTCGACCCGGCGAGCGGCAATTGGACGCCGACGTCCACGAGCGGCGCCCCCTCCGCACGCACCTACGCCACCGCCTGCTGGACGGGCGCCGAGATGGTCGTCTGGGGAGGAGCGAACGGCGCCCCGCTGGATACCGGCGCCCGCTACGACCCCGCCTCCGATACCTGGCGCGCGACCCCCGTGGGGCCGTCGGCAAGGCAGGAACACACGGCGGTGTGGACCGGGAGCGGGATGATCGTGTGGGGCGGGGTGAACGGCGTGGAGCTCGACACCGGAGGGATCTACGCCCCGGGCTCCGATGCGTGGCGCGCGACCGCGCCCGGGCCATCGGCGCGCCAGGGGCACACCGCCGTCTGGACCGGGGAGCGGATGATCGTGTGGGGCGGCCGTGCGGCGGGGGCGTCTCTCGCCGACGGGGCGTCGTATTGCGCGACGGCGTGCACATCCCCCGTGCCGGGAACGGTCGGGTCGCTGCGGGTCGACGGGATCACGATCCGCTGGGCCGCGGCCGCGGGAGCGTCCGCCTACGACGTCGTGCGCGGGACGACCGCGCTCCTCCGCGGTTCGGGCGGGAACTTCACGACGGCGACGGACCGCTGCCTCGCGGACGACCTGGCGGCGACGAGCCTCGACGACCCGTCGAATCCCGGGGCGGCCGACGGCTACTGGTACCTCGCGCGCGCCGTCTCCTGCGGCGGGAGCGGGAGCTTCGACGGCCCCGGGTCGTCGCAGCCGAGTTCACGCGATGCGGAGATCGCCGCGTCGGCGGAGGCCTGCCCTTGAATCGCCCCCGACTGCTGCTCGCCGGGTTGCTGGTGATGATCCCCCTCGCCTTCGTGGGCGGTTACCGGCTCGCGGGGCGCGAGGCGGGGACGGCGCCGTCGGGAGAGCGGAAGGTCCTCTACTGGGTCGACCCGATGAATCCGTCGTTCCGCTCGTCGGAGCCGGGGACGGCGCCGTGCGGGATGCCGCTCGAGCCCGTCTACGCGGACGGCGAAGCACCCGCTCCGAACGGGGCGGTACGCGTGCGCGCCGACCGGCAGCAGCTCATCGGCGTCCGCGTGGAGGCGGTGAACCGCCGGGCCGCGTCGCGCAACCTGCGCCTGCCGGGTCGCGTCGCGGTGGACGAGAGCCGGCTCTACCGCATCTACTCCATCTCCGAGGGGTGGATCCGCGAGCTCGGGGCCTCGACGACCGGCTCGGTCGTCGACCGGGACGCGCGACTCGCGTCGTTCTACAGCCAGGAGATCCTCGGCCCGCAGCAGGCCTACCTCTACGCCCTCGAGGCGCTCGACCGGTACGCGGCGAGCGGGACCGCCTCGGACGAGCAGCTCACCCTCAACCGCCGCAACGTCCGCAACACCCGGCAGGCGCTGCTCAACCTCGGGATGGGGGAGACGCAGGTCGACGAGATCGCGAGGACCCGGCAGGGGGCGACCCTCGTCGACATCCGCTCGCCGGCCCGCGGGTTCGTCCTGCAGCGCAACGTCTCGATCGGGCAACGCTTCGACCGCGCGACGGAGCTGTTCACGATCGCCGACCTCCGGCGCGTCTGGGTCCTCGCGGACGTTCTGGAGGCCGACGCGGCGGCGCTCGCGCCGGGGACGAGGGCGATCGTGCGCTTCGGAGGAGCGACCGCGATGCTGGCGGCGGTCGTGAGCGCGGCCCTTCCCCAATTCGACCCGGCGACGCGGACCTTCAAGGTTCGCCTCGAGGCGGACAACCCGGGGTTCGTCCTTCGGCCGGGCATGCTCGTGGACGTCGAGGCGTCGTTCGAGCTCCCGGAGGCCCTCGTCGTTCCCGCTTCCGCGGTGATCGACTCCGGACTGCGCAGGACCGTCTTCGTCGAGCGCGACGAGGGGATCTTCGAGCCGCGGGAGATCATGACCGGCTGGAGCGCCTCGGGGGACGTGGAGGTCGTGGCCGGGCTCGAGGAAGGCGAGCGCGTGGTCGTTTCGGGGAACTTCCTCCTCGACTCCGAGAGCCGGATGCGCGCGTCGCCCCCCGACCGGGCGAAAGCGAGAGACCCGATCTGCGGGATGGAGGTCGACGTGGCCGAGGCCCGCGCGCAGGGGCTGGTCCTCGAGCACGACGGGAGGACGACGTCCTTCTGCGCGCCGGGCTGCCGGGACGCCTTCGCCGCGAAGCTGGGCCATGACGCTCGTTGAACGGGTCGTCGACGCCTCGATCCGCAACAAGGCGCTCGTCTTCGCGATCACGGCGCTCGCCGCGCTCTGGAGCCTCGCGTCCCTCTCGCGGATGCCGCTCGACGCGATCCCCGACCTGACCGACACGCAGGTCATCGTCTACTCGAGGTGGGATCGGAGCCCGGACCTCGTCGAGGACCAGGTCACCTACCCGATCGTCTCCGCGATGCTCGGAGCGCCGGGGGTCCGAGCGGTGCGCGGCTTCTCCGATTTCGGCTATTCGTTCGTCTACGTCCTCTTCGACGACGACGTGGACGTCTACTGGGCGCGCTCGCGCACCCTCGAATACCTCTCGGCGGTCCTCCCGACCCTCCCGGAGGGGGTGCAGACGCAGCTCGGCCCCGACGCGACCGCGCTCGGGTGGGTCTACCAATACGTCCTCGTCGACACGACGGGCTCGCGCGGGCTCGACGAGCTGCGTTCGCTGCAGGACTGGTACCTGCGTTACCACCTCAAGGCGGTTCCCGGGGTCGCCGAGGTCGCCCCCCTCGGCGGCTTCCGCCGGCAGTACCAGGTCCAAGTGGACCCGAATCGGCTGCGCGCCTACGGCATTCCCATCGCCGACGTGGTCGACGCGGTGCGCGGCGCGAACGTCGAGGTGGGGGGCCGCCTCGTCGAGTTCGGCGGCGCGGAGTACATGGTGCGGGGCCGCGGCTACGCGCGCTCGATCCAGGACTTCGAGGAGGTCGTCGTCGCGGCGGGGGACACCGGCTCGCCGATCCGCGTTCGCGACCTCGGCGTCGTCGTCGAGGGACCGGAGCTCCGGCGCGGGGTCGCCGACCTCGACGGCACCGGGGACACCGTCTCCGGGATCGTGATCGTGCGCCAGGGTCGGAACGCGCTCGAGGTCATTGGCCGCGTGAAGGAGAAGCTCCGCGAGATCGAGGCCGGACTCCCCGAGGGGGTGCGGGTCGTCCCTGTGTACGACCGCTCGGAGCTGATCCGGCGCGCGATCTCGACCCTGACGACCGCGATCCTCGAGGTCGTACTCACGATCTCGATCGTGATCCTGCTGTTCCTGTGGCACCTGCCGAGCTCGATCATCCCGATCGTCACGATCCCCCTCGCGGTGCTCCTGGCGTTCCTCCCCTTCGGCTGGATGGGGCTCACCGCGAACATCATGTCCCTCGGCGGGATCGCGATCGCCATCGGCGCCCTCGACGACGCCGCGATCGTCGTCGTGGAGCAGACCCACAAGAAACTCGAGGAGTGGCAGCGCGCGGGGAGCGTCGGGGACTACCGGGAGGTCGTCCGGCGGGCGATCGGACAGGTGGCGGGGCCGAGCTTCTTCTCCCTGCTCGTGATCGGCGTGTCGTTCCTCCCCGTTCTCGCCCTCGAGGCGCAGGAGGGACGCCTCTTCAAGCCGCTCGCCTACACGAAGATCCTGGCGATGACGATCGCGGCGGTCCTCGCGATCACCCTCGACCCGGCGCTGCGGATGTTGTTCACCCGGCGCGAGCGGTACGCCTTCCGTCCCGCGTGGCTCGCATCGGCGGCGAACGCGGCCTTCGTGGGAACGATCCGCCAGGAGGAGCGTCACCCCGTGAGCCGGTTCCTCATGCGCGCCTACGCCCCCGCGGCCCGGTGGTCGCTCGATCACAAGGGAGCGGTCTTCGCGGTCGCGATCGTCCTGCTCCTCGCGACGGTCCCGCTCTTCCTCGGCCTGGGAAGCGAGTTCATGCCCCCGCTCGAGGAGGGGGCGTTGTTCTACATGCCCACGACCATGCCCGGCATCTCCGCAACCGAGGCGCAGCGCCTGCTCCAGGTCACCGACCGGGTGATGATGGGCTTTCCCGAGGTCGCCCGCGTTCTCGGGAAGGCCGGCCGGGCGGAGACGGCGACCGATCCCGCGCCGCTGTCCATGTTCGAGACGGTCCTGGTCTTGAAACCCGAGGAGGAGTGGCGCCGCGTCGACACGTGGTACTCGTCGTGGGCTCCCGAGCTCGTCAAGCCGCTCCTGCGCCGGATCACCTCCGACCGCATCCCGCAGGAGAGGCTGGTCGAGGAGCTCAACGACGCCCTTCGCCTTCCGGGGCTCTCCAACGCGTGGACGATGCCGATCAAGGCGCGCATCGACATGCTGAGCACCGGGATCCGCACCCCGGTCGGGCTCAAGATCTCCGGGGCCGACCTCGCGGCCATCGAGTCGATCGGGGTGGAGGCGGAGCGCGTGC
The DNA here is from genome assembly GCA_036376135.1 of Candidatus Polarisedimenticolaceae bacterium. Classification (NCBI taxonomy): domain Bacteria; kingdom Pseudomonadati; phylum Acidobacteriota; class Candidatus Polarisedimenticolia; order Candidatus Polarisedimenticolales; family Candidatus Polarisedimenticolaceae; species Candidatus Polarisedimenticolaceae bacterium. The sequence goes on from DASVAW010000002.1 coordinate 22,504, forward strand.
TGCGCGACGTCCCGGGAACACGCAGCGTCTTCGCCGAGCGCACCGGGGGAGGGTATTTCCTCGACATCGACTGGAAGCGGGACGCGCTCGCGCGGTACGGGCTCACCGTGGAGGAGGCGCAGGAGGTCGTCCAGGCGGCCATCGGCGGAGAGTCGATCACGACGACCGTCGAGGGACGGGCCCGCTACGCCGTGAGCGTGCGTTACCTGCCGGACTTCCGGTCCGATCCCGACGCCGTCGGGCGCGTTCTCGTTCCCGCGGGGAGCGGCGACCGCCAGGTCGCTCTCGCCCAGCTCGCGGAGGTGAGCGTCTCGACGGGCCCGTCGATGATCCGCAACGAGGACGGCCTGCTCACCGGCTACGTCTACGTCGACCTCGCGGGTCGCGATCCCGCCGCGTACGTCGAGGAGGCCGACGCGCTCCTGCGCGCGAAGGTGAAGGTACCGCCGGGGTACGCGATCGGCTGGAGCGGCCAGTACGAGTCGATGGTGCGCGTGCGCGAGCGCCTCCTGGTCGTCGTGCCGATCACGCTTCTGCTGATCCTGATCCTGCTCCTCATGAACACGCGTTCGCCGACCAAGACGGCGATCGTCATGCTGGCGGTTCCGTTCTCGGCGGTCGGCGCGATCGCCTGCGTGTGGGCGCTGGGCTACGCGATGAGCCCGGCGGTCTGGGTCGGCCTGATCGCGCTGCTGGGCGTGGACGCCGAGACGGGGGTTTTCATGCTTCTCTACCTCGACCTCGCCTGGGAGCAGGCACGATCCGAGGGGCGGATGAACACCCGCGACGACCTCCGCCGCGCGGTGCTCGAGGGGGCGGTGCAGCGGCTGCGGCCGAAGTTCATGACGGTCACCACGACCTTCGTCGGGCTGCTTCCGATCCTGTGGGCGACGGGAGCGGGATCGGCCATCATGAAGCGGATCGCCGCGCCGATGGTGGGCGGAATCCTGACCTCGTTCCTGCTCGAGCTGCTCGTTTATCCCGCGGTCTACGAGGTGTGGCGGGGGAGGTCCCTGCGATCCTCGTGAAGGCCGAAGCGCTGTGGGAGGAACCCATGAAGCGCGGGTTCGGTGTCCTTTCCCTGCTGGCCCCCCTTCCGCTCCTCGCCGCCACGGTGACCGGCACGGTGCTCACCCCCGAAGGGTCGCCGCTTCCGGGCGCCCTCGTCGTCGCGCGGAGCGCCGCGGCACCCGCCGTGGAGGTCCTGAGCGGCGAGCGCGGCGTGTTCCGGTTCTCCGGGCTTCCCGCCGGGGAGGTGATCCTCGAGGCGTCGGTGCCCGGCTACCTCGCGGCGATCGAGCGCCGGACGCTGTCCGCCGACGATCGCATCGCGGTGGTCCTGCGGATCCCGACCGCGCCGACGGAGGCGGTCACCGTCCGCGCCGACGCCCCGCGCGGCGGGATCGAGATCCCCGAGATCCGCGAGAGCGCGGCGCGGGACGTGGGGGAGGCGCTCGCGTCCGTGCCCGGCGTGTGGGCGCTGCGCAAGGGAGGCGTCGCCAACGAGGTCGTCGTCCGCGGCTTCCAGTCCCGGGACCTCAACGTCCTCATCGACGGAGAGCGGGTCTACGGCGCCTGCCCCAACCACATGGACCCGCCGGCCTTCCACGTGGACTTCGCCGAGGTCGAGCGGATCGAGGTGGGGAAGGGACCGTTCGACGTCCTCCACCAGGGAAGCCTCGGCGGGACCGTGAACGTCGTCACGCGTCGCCCCGCCCCCGGTTTTGCCGCGCATGCGAACCTCGCCGTGTCGGGGGACGATTACCGGAATCCATCGCTCGCGGCGTCGTACGGCGGCGAGCGGCTCGCCGTCCTGGGCGGCTGGTCGTATCGCGCCGGGGACGCGTACCGGACCGGGTCGGGGCGGCGGACCACCGAGATCACGAACTACCGCTCCGATGCGATCGGGGAGCGCGCGTTCGAAGTGGGGACCGCATGGGCGAAATTCGCCGCCCGCCCCGCCGACGGGCACGACCTGGATCTGTCCTGGACCCGGCAGCAGGCCGACCGCGTCTACTACCCCTACCTGATGATGGACGCGATCTACGACGACACCGACCGCGTGCGCGCCTCCTGGCGCTCGAAGCGGATGCGCGCGGAGGCCTACTTCACCCGCGTCGACCACTTCATGACCGACACCTGGAGGACCTCCTCGGCGATCCCCGCCGCCACCCTGGGCTGGTCGATGGGGACGCTCGCGGAGTCGAGGACCTTCGGCGGGCGCGTCGAGGTGCGCGTGGCGGGCTGGACGCTCGGTGCGGAGGGGTACGACCGGTACTGGAACACCGCCACGCGCATGGCGGGAACGGCCTACCGGGTCCAGGCGTCCACCCCCGGGGTGACGACGACCGTCGGCGGCCTCTTCGCGGAGCGCGACTTCGACCTCGGCGACGGGACCACCCTCGCGGCGGGGGCGCGCCTCGACCGCGCGCGGACCGCGGCCGACGCCTCGATCGCCCCGACCGCGCTCTGGTACGCGGTTCACGGCACGCGTTCGACGCAGGCGACCGACACCCTGCCGTCGGCGACGCTGCGCCTGGTCCACCGCAACGAGGACACGGGATTCGAGTCGGCGATCGGCGTCGGGCACGCCGCCCGCGTCCCCGAGGCGAACGAGCGTTATTACGGCCTCCGGCGCCCGACCTCGGACTGGGTCGGCAACCCGCTCCTCGAGCCGAGCCGCAACACCGGGGTCGACGCCTCCGTCGCCAAGCGCTCCGGGCGCGCGTCGGTGGGACTGAGCGTGTACGCGATCCTCGTGGAGGAGTACGCGACGGTCGTGGAGAAGGGGCGCGCCCGCACCTACGCCGACGTGGACGCCACGATCCTCGGCGGCGAGATCGACGCGGCGGTGACCCTCGCGACGCGCTGGTTCCTGTCGGGGGAGGTCTCGGCCGTCCGCGGCCGGCAGGAGGCCGACCCCTCGCGCGGGATCACCTCGCGCGACCTGGCCGAGATGCCCCCGCTGCGCGGGCGGCTGGCGCTTCGCTGGAACGGCCCGGGCGTGTGGGCGGAAGGAGCGTTCGAGGGATCGCTCCGCCAGGACAAGGTCGACACCGACCTCGGGGAGACGCCGACGCCGTCGTACGGCGTTCTCGGCGTGCGCGCGGGCGCCGCGTGGCGGATGCTGACGTTCACCGTGGGCGTCGCGAACGTCTTCGACCGCGACTATCTCCAGCACCTGTCCTATCAGCGCGACCCGTTCCGATCGGGGGTGCGCCTCCCGGAGCCGGGGAGGACCGTGTACGCGAACCTGGGGATGCGGCTCTGAAAATAGGGACAGTCACCGTATTTCGACAAATGGGGACAGCAACCTATTTCGCTAACCGTGGAAATAAAAAGGGGGTCGGGATCCCATAACGTGCACCAGGGTTCCCGGCACCCTTCTTACTTCCACGGTTAGCGAAATAGGTTGCTGTCCCCATTCGAAATACGGTGACTGTCCCTATCTTCCGTACACCGGCACCAGCGCCCCCCGCGTGACCTCGTTCTGCGGCGAGGCGAGGAAGACGATCGTCGCGGCGACGGACGGAAGCGTCGCCCACCTCGAAAAGTCCGCCTTGGGCATCGCCGCGCGGTTCGCCTTCGTGTCCATCGTCGAAGGGACGACGGCGTTGACCCAGATCCCGCGGGGGGCGACCTCCTCGGACAGGGCGAGGGTCATCGCGACGACCGAGGCCTTGCTCATCGTGTAGGCGATCTTCCCCGCGCCGCGACGGGGCTCGATCCCCGCCTCGGCGGCGACGTTCACGATGCGCCCCCCCGCCGGCAACCTCCTCACCGCCTCGCGGGAGCAAAGGAAGGCCGAAAGGGTGTTCATCGCGTGCATCCGCCCGAAGTCGGCGAGGGAGGTCTCCTCGAACGGTGCCATCGCGAACCCCCCGGCGCAGTGGATCGAGCCCCAAAGCACGGGCAGGGAGGCGTAGTACCCGGCGACCTGCGCCTCGACGTCGAGGGAGACCCCCCCCGTCACCCGGACGCGGTCCCGGGTCTCGAACTCGAGCTCGTGGGCGGCGGCCTCCCCCCGGACCGGCAGGTGGCAGACCGCTCCCGCCTCGACGAGGGCCCGCACGACGGCGGCGCCGAGCTCCCCCGAGGCCCCGGTGACCACGACGTTCCGGTTCTCGTAACGGATGTCCATTCCCGCTCTCCTCCCGGAGAGTCTAGACTGTCGGCCGGGCCCCGGAGGGTGTTGCGATGCCCGCCAACCTCACCCCCGACTACCACCGCGCCGAGGAGCATTTCCGCTCGGCGAAGACGAACGAGGAGAAGGTCCTCGCCCTCGAGGAGATGCTGCGCGTCGTCCCCAAGCACAAGGGGACGGACGGGCTGCAGGCCGACCTCAAGGCGCGCCTGGCCAAGCTCCGAAAACAGCCGATGAGCAAGGCGGCGCGGGCCTCGTTCAGCCACGTCGTCGAGAAGGAAGGGGCGGGGCAGGTGGCGCTCCTGGGCCCTCCGAACTCCGGGAAGTCGTCGCTCGTCGCGGCGCTCACGCACGCGACCCCCGAGATCGCCGAGTACCCGTTCACCACGCGCGAGCCGGTACCGGGGATGATGCCGTTCGAGGACGTGCGCATCCAGCTCGTCGACCTCCCGCCGCTCAACGACGACCACGTCGAGCCGTGGGTGTGGGACATCGCGCGCCGCGCCGACGCGGTCTGGCTCGTGGTGAACGTCGAGGACGGGCTCGACGGGTTCCTCCATTCCCGCGAGCGGCTCGACGAGAAGGCGATCCGCACCACGCCCCCCGGCGGGGGAGGCAAGCCCGCGCTCGTCGTCGCGACCGGACTCGACCGCGGGGACGGACCCGACGACCTCGAGATCCTGCGCGAGCTGATGGATCCCGCGTGGCCGCTTTACGGCGTGTCGACGGTGACGAGGGCGGGGCTCGACGTCCTCGCGAAACGCACCTTCGAGGCGCTCGACGTGATCCGGGTCTACACGAAGCAGCCGGGGAAACCGGCCGACAAGGCGTCCCCGTTCACGCTGCCGCGGGGGGCGACCGTCGCCGACCTCGCGACGCGGATCCACAACGACCTCGCGGCGGCGATGCACTTCGCGCGCGTATGGGGACCCTCGGTCTTCGACGGGCAGACGGTGCACGGCGAACACGTCCTCCTCGAGGGGGACGTGGTCGAGATCCACTGAAGCATCGGAGGGCTCGTGATCCGCGCCATCGCCGCCTTCTTCATCGCGCTGCTTGCCGCCGGCGTCGCGGATGCCGCCTGGATCGGCACCGCGCGCAGCGGCGACACGGCCTACTTCCTCTTCGACTCGCCCGCGGAGATCAGGCGGTACGACCTGCGGGGCCGGGCGTGGCTCCCGGCGAAGCCGCTCGCCGAGCCCCCCACGGCGCTCGCCGCCTCGGATGGCGCGCTCTTCGTCGCCTTCGGGCGCCGGGTCTCGCGCTTCGCGCTCGACGTCACCGGAGAGGTTCCGATCCACAACACCGCGACTGACGTCTACGAGCTCGCCGTGGGACCGCGCGCGCTGTACGTGTTCTCCTGGATCGTGCAGGCCGTGGACCCGTCGACGGGAGCGCTCGTCGACGAGGAGGACTTCTGGTACTCGATGCGCGGCGTCTCGATCGCGCCGACGACCGGTCGGATCTTCGGGAGGTCGACCGGGGTCAGCCCTTGCGACGTCGTCCGCGTGAGCCTCGCGGCGGACGGGACCTTCGTCGGACAGACCGACAGCCCCCATCACGGCGATTTCCCGTGCGCGGGCCGCACGTTCGTGTTCCCGGGCGAGGCGCGCGTGGTCGACGACGCGGGGATCGTCTATACGACGAACGACCTCCGCTACAACAACAGCTTCGCCGGGGCGTTCGACGACCTCGCGTTCTACGGGGACGTCCCGATCCTCCTGCGAGGCGGCACGCTCACGGCCTACACGAACGCGTTCCTTCCGACGGGGAGCTTCGACCTGCCGCGTGCGGCGCACCGGATCTTCGTCGAGGGGGACACGATCTTCTCGTTCTCCGACGGCCCCGGGGACCTGGGGGTCGTGACCACTCCCGTCGGGGCCCTTTCTCCTCCCGAGCCGGGGCTGCCCGTGGACCCTCGCGGGCTCGCCTACAGCCCTGATGCCGTGCACCGCGGCGCCGACGGCGTGATCTACCTCCTCAGCAAGTCGAACCTCAGCGTCTTTCGCTGGTCGATCGCGCTCCGCGACTACCTCGCCACGATCCCGCTCGTCGAGGCCCCGAGCCACATGGCGTACTCCGCGGAGGGAGGGCGTCTCTACCTCGCCTACCCGCAAGGGGCGATCCGCACCATCCCGGTCGACGGCCCGCTCGTGGAGTCCCCCTTCGCGAACCTCCCCCAGGCTCCGCTCGGACTGTCGACCGCCGGCGAGTTCGTGTTCGCCTGCGACGGAAGCGGGGCGTGGGCTACCCACTGGACCTTCGCTCCCGACGGCGCGCTCGTCTCCCAGGTCGAATGGAACTACTACTCCCGCGAATACACGTGGAGTCCCGCGAACCGCCGGATGTACTTCTTCCGCGACGACACCTCTCCCAACGACCTTCACTGGGAGTCGATCGACGCCGGCGGGCGAATCACGGGCGAGGGCGAGTCGCCCTACCACGGTGAGGTGGGCACGCTCGTGCCGATCCGCGTGTCGCCGGACGCGTCGGTCGTCCTGCTCGGCTCCGGGCAGTTGTACGACGGGACGACGCTCGTCCACGCCGACGACCTCTCGAACAACGTCACCGACGGCGTGTGGCTTGGCGGCGCCCTCTTCACCCTGCGGTTCCTGACGCCGGACACCCAGGTGCAGCGCTGGACGGGGAGTTACCTGATCGACGGCTCCTTCCGGCTCCCCGGCGACCCGATTCGGCTGTTCGACGTTGGTGAGGAGCTCCTCGTGATCACGCGGGTGGCCGGCGTCCCGCAATTCACCTTCCGTCCCGGGGTCGCCGGGGATACCGACGGAGACGGCGTCCACGACGTGGCCGACAACTGCCCCCGCGTCGAGAACGGCGGGCAGGAGGACGGCGACGCCGACGCGGTGGGGTCGGCCTGCGACAATTGCGCCGAGACCTCGAACGCGAGCCAGGCGGACTTCGACGCCGACGGGCGGGGGGATGCCTGCGAAACGGGACGGGCGATCCTGGACGCCGATCTCTCGACGCGGGTCGACGGCGTCGACCTCGCGATGCTCGGCCGGCACTTCGGATCGCCGACGTCGGGGGCACCGTACGACGCCCGGGTCGATTTCGACCGGGACGGAGACGTGGACGGCGTGGACCTCAGCCTGCTCGCCGCACAATTCGGGCGGCTGGTCTTCTAGTCGCGCCGGTGCGCTAACTCGCCTCGCCGACCCCGCGCACCACCGCCGTCCCCCGCGCCGTCGCCGACTTGAGGACCTCCCCGCCCTTCTGGTCGTAGATCGTGAAGGTCCCGCTCATCGAGAACGTGACGCGGTTCCCGCTCACCGACTCGATCGTGACCCACGCCTCCTCGGCGCCCGCGAGCCCGCCCATCCCGACGAAGCAGAAGTTCGCGTCGTCGCCGTCGCCGGTGAAGTCGACCTTCAGTCGTTCGCCGACGAGGTCGATCGGTTGCTTCACGCTCGCGGGAAGATCGCCGTAGAGTCCCATCCCCGAGCCGAGCCCGGCGAGGCACTCCTCGTCCTTCGCGCCCGTCGATTCTCCCTCGATGCGGAACCAGGGTTCTTCCCCCGGCTCGAAGGTCATCGCGACGCCCCGAAGCGCGTAGGTCGTGCCCTCGAGGACGAGCGACCCCGAACCCCCGGCCTCCCCGACGGAGGCCCCGGAGCCGGAGCAGGCGGCCGTCAGGAGCAGCGCGGTCGAAAGCCAGACGAATCGATGCATGGGGCCCTCCCGGGATGCAGGGAATATGGGCGCCGATCGGCGGAGCGTCCAACCCGGGCCTTGCGGCGCCTCCATGGAAGTGTTTCCTTGGGATCGGACGGCCCCGCGGGGCTCGTGGAAAGGTGGGCGCCATGCGACTCGGCGTCGTTCCGCAGGGGACCCCCCCTCCCGAGGGAGTCCGACGCCTTCACGTCCTCCTCATCAACCCCAGCAAATACGACGACGAAGGCTACGTCCTGCGTTTCCTCCGCGGCGTCCTTCCGAGCAACACCCTCGCCGCGCTCGCGGCCCTCACGCGGGACGTCGCGCGACGTCGCGCTCTCGGCGAGATCGAGGCCGAGATCCACCTCCTCGACGAGCACGTGCAGACGATCCGCCCCGAGCGGCTCGCCCGCCGGCACGTCGGTCCCGCCGATCGCGCGGTCGTCGCCCTGTGCGGCGTGCAGACCAACCAGTTCCCCCGCGCGGCGGACCTCGCGCGGCGATTCCGCGCGGCGGGGGTACCCGTGATGATCGGCGGCTTCCACGTCTCCGGGAGCGTCGCGGAGAGCGGGGGTGCGCTTCCGCTCGAGTGCCGGGACCTCGTGGTCGAGGGGATCACGCTCGTGAAGGGCGAGGTGGAGACGTGCTGGGAGGATCTCCTTCGCGACGCGCTCCACGGGGCGCTCGCGCCGTTCTACGACGTCAAGGAACGCCCGTCCCTCGCCGATTCGCCGGTTCCCGAGATCGACCACGACCTCATGGCGCGGTTCGCCTTCCCGAGGATGGGGACGATCGACGCGGGGCGGGGATGCCCGTACCGCTGCAGCTTCTGCACGATCATCGCGGTGCAGGGGAACACGATGCGGTATCGCCCCGCCGCCCTCATCCGGGAGCGGATGCGGGCCAACGCCGCCTCCGGCGTGGATTACTACTTCTTCACCGACGACAACTTCGCGCGCAATCCGGCGTGGGAGGAGATCTTCGACGCGATCGTCGCGCTTCGCCGCGACGAGGGGATCGACGTCCAGTTCATGATGCAGGTGGACGCGCTCGCGTACCGGATCCCGCGGTTCGCCGAGAAGGCGGCGGCGGCCGGATGCAGCCAGGTCTTCATCGGCATGGAGACCCTGAACCCCGCGAACCTGGCCGCCGCGGGGAAGACCCAGAACCACGCCGGGGACTACCGCGGCATGATCGACGCCTGGCACGCGCACGGCATCGCGTGCCACGTCGGTTACATCATCGGGTTCCCGTTCGACACCCCCGAAAGCGTGCGCGAGGACGTGCGGCGCCTGCGCGACGAGATCGGCGTGGACCAGGCGTCGTTCTTCATGCTCATGCCCCTTCCCGGCTCGCTCGACCACGCGGAGCTCGTGCGTCGCGGGGAGTGGATGGAGCCCGATCTCAACCGCTTCGATTCGTTCCATCCCACGACCCGTCACCCCCGGATGTCGGCGACGGAGTGGTTCGCCTCGTTCCGGCAGGCCTGGCGCGACTTCTACACCGTGGACGCGATGAAGGCGATCCTCGCGCGCGCCAACGCGCGGACCTACTGGGGCCTCTTCAAGAACTTCGTCTGGTACCGGTACGCCGCGTTCGTCGAGGACACGCCCCCGATGTTGTGCGGCTTCGTCCGCTTCAAGTCCCGCAGGGAGCGGCGGCTGGGGCTTCCGGTGGAGCCGTGGCTGCGCCACCTGCGGGCGAGGACGCTCGATCGCGTGCGCTGGGCGCGCCGGGTCGCGGCGCTCTACTTCGAGATGCAGGAGGTCTGGCTCGCCACGCGCGGCCGGGTGCGGTTCGAGGCGAAGGTGGGCGCGTGGAAGTCGGCCCTGGGGCGCGCGAACCTCCTGGCGATCCGCGAGACCACGCGCCGGCAGCTCGACGCCTACTGGAGCGGCACGTGGGCCGCCGTCCGCCGGGGTCGGCTGTACCGGGTCAACCCGCTCGCGCTCTCGTGGAACCTGCTCCGCGACGCGAGACTGTGCCTGGGCTTCAACCTCTCGATGCTGGCGGGGCACCGGAGGTAGGGCGGCCCGTTCAGCGCCTGCCCGTCCTCACGCGGACGGCGGCGCGCTCGTCGTGGACCGGGCGTAGGGTGAGGAACCCCGAGCCGTCCGGCAGGACGTCCATCAGGTTGCGCAGGTACGGAAGCTCCACCACCGGGATCGGGAAGACCACGCGCGGCGTTCCCGCGTGGGCGCCGTTCCCCGAGAGCTCGACGTCGACCGCCATCCACTCCGAGGACGGGGAGCGGTAGTGGATCGTCCTGCCGTCGGCGGAGAAACGCGGCTCGGATCCGCCCCCCGACGAAATCTGCCACTGGCGGAGCTTCGGGCCGCCCTCGAGCGGCGCGAGGTAGACCTCCATCCGGCCCGACGCGTCGCTCGTGTACACGATCCAGCGCGAGTCCGGGGAGAACGCGCCGCGATCCTCGACGTAAGGTCCCGAGGACCATGCGATCCAGGGCTCGCTCGAGGCCCCGAGCGCGCGAAGGTAGAGGTCGTACTTCCGGTCGCCGTCCAATGTCGAGGCGAGCAGCCACCGTCCGTCGCCGGAGACGTCGAGCACCGCGAGGTCGTCCCCGGGGGGTGCACCGAGCCGGTCGGGCTCGCCGCCGCCGTTCACCGCCTTGCGGTAGACCTCCCACTTCCCGCCGTGGTTCGAGTCGAAGTACACGGATTCGCCGTCGGGGGAGAAGGCGGCGCTGTCGGCCATCGCACCGCGGAAGGAGATCGGGGTCCTCACCCCGCGGTCGAGATCCTGCACCCAGATCAGCCGCTCCGGGGAGTCCGAGAAGATCTCGAAGGCGACGCGCTTGCCGTCCGGGGAGATGTTCGGATTGCCGAAGCGCTCGGCCGCGCCGAGGATTCGCGTCGGTCGGCCCGCGCGATCGACGAAGGTCAGCTCGGTCTCCGGGGAGCCGGTCTGGAAGGCGAGGATCCCGCCGGCCGCGGCCGAAAACGGCGCGGCGTGCATCGTCCCGAGGGGGTACACCTGCGATGCGACGAGGGACGCCGCCTCTCCGAGATCGCCGCGGCCCAGGTCGAAGGGAAACGCGACGAGCTGCCCCTGCTGACCCAGGAGCAGGCGTCCGTCCGGGTCGAGGATCGGCTGGGAGCGGACCGCCTTCCGGAGGATCCGCGGCGGCGATCCTCCGACGTCGGCCAGATAGATGCGATGCCCCTCGTCCGACGAAGCGTCCGCGAGGAAGAGGAAGCGCTTGCCGTCCGGGAGGAATACGGGCCAGGCGTGCGTCGATTCGACCCCCTTCTCGACCTGGGTGATCGCTTCGGGCGATTTTCCCCCCGCCGCGGAGACTCTCCGGATCGGCCCCGAGACACTGCCGACGAGGATCACGCCGTCGGCGCCCCACGACCCTCCCACCGCCCCCGGGGCGGGCCCAACCACGCGGGAGGCGGCGCCGTCGCGCGGGACGAGCAGCAGGCGATCGTCCGCG
>DASVAW010000003.1 GCA_036376135.1 Candidatus Polarisedimenticolaceae bacterium
CCCTCGGAGGCCCGCCATGACGACCCCGCCCGACCCCACGTTCGACTACGCGTCTCTCGTCGACTACCAGGAGAAAGCCGTCGTCAGCCGGACGTTGCTCAAACGCGGCGGGGGGACGATCACCCTCTTCGCCTTCGACGCGGGACAGGAGCTCAGCGAGCACGCCGCCCCCTTCGACGCGCTGGTCCACGTCCTGGAGGGGGTCGGGGAGCTGACCGTGTTCGGCGCGCCCCGACGCCTGGAGGCGGGGCGCGCCGTGTTGATGCCGGCCGGCGCTCCACACGCCGTCCGTGCCGTCGAGCGGTTCAAGATGGCGCTGACGCTGCTGAGGCCCTAGGTCCGGCCCATCCTCCGGTAGGCGACGTACCCCGCCCCGATGAAGGCGAGCTCCGCCACCGCGACGAGCACCATCCAGTTGACGACCGACGAGCTGCCGAAGCCGTACGAGTGCAGGCCCGCCGCCAGGACGAAGTTCACGCCGAGGTAGGTCATCAGGATCGTCTGGAAGGCGACGACGCTGATCGCGGCCACGCTGAACGGTCCGATCCACTTGTCCCAGCGCGCGTGCAGGATCGCGATGTACGCCAGCCACGCGACGAGGGACCAGACCTCCTTCGGGTCCCAGCCCCAGTAACGGCCCCACGACGACGCGGCCCAGATCGATCCGGTCAGGATGCCGGCGATCAGGAGGATCGTGCCGACCATCGTGTACCAGTACAGGAGCTCGCTCATCTTGTCGACGAGATCCTGGCGCTTGCGGAAGATCGTGAAGCCGATCTGCATGTGCGCGATCACGACGCCCAGTGCGAGCACCGCGTAGCTGACCATGATGATGGGCACGTGGATGGCGAGCCAGGGCGTCCCCGAGAGCACCGGTGCCGCCGGGTGGATGAAGCGATCCATCGGGAGCTGGTCGGTGAGGACCATGGTCAGCGCCGCCATGACGTTCGCGTTCAGCACGACCATCCGATTACGCATCACCGCGAACGCGACGACCGCGAACAGGCCGACCCCCCAGGCGAGGAACAGCAGCGACTCGTACATGTTCGTCGCGGGGATGCGGCCGGCGACCTGCCAGCGCAGCGCGATGCCCCAGGTCATCAGCGCGAATCCCGCGACGAGACCGAGGAAGGCCAACGCGTCCAGCCAGCGTTTCGGGGAGTTCCAGGCGACGAGCGAGAGCACGAGGGCGACGCAGAGGACCCACCAGGACAGACGCGCGGGACGGGCGGAGTTGTAGAGGAGCTCCTTCTCGATCGCCTCGACCGGAGGCCACGCGGCGGGACGGGCGTCCTTGAGCAGATACGCGAGCTCCGCCGCGCCGTGTGCGTGCGCGGGCTCCCAGTGGTCCTGCGGATTCGCGGCGGGCACCGGGAAGATCGCCGCGCCGTCCAGGAAGCCCTTGAGGGTCACGAGGCGGTTCTCGAGCTTCTCCGCTTCCTTGCCGAGCCCGTGTCTGGGCTTGTCCGCCTGCTCGTCGGCGTGGGCCTGCTGCATCAGCTGCATGATCGGCCGGTTCTGCACGCACTGCATGAACGAGACGTGCGACGCCCCGGCGAGCCCGCCCGCCGCGGCGAGGTCGGACGAGATCTTCACGACCGGCGCGTTCGCCGCGGTGTTCGGGTCGAAGGTCCACCCCAGCACGGTCGCGACCGGGTCCTGTCCCTGCCAGGTCCGGGAGCCGGTCACGGTCCACACCGCTTCGCGGGCGAGGGTGTCGAGCGGCATCACGCGGCCGTCGTGCTGCACGGGCAGGGTCTTCAGGATCTCGGGCTTCGCGCCCTCGGGCCAGGCGGGCGCGGGCGCCGCCGAGGCGAGCGTCGCGGATCCGCCGAGCGCGAGGAGGACGGTCCCGATCTTCCCGACCATCGTCGACGTCGGGCCGCGCCGCGCGAACGGGCCGGTCTGGGTCTTCGCCTGCTGGATCCGCGTCCCGAGAACGACGCACATCCCGAGGACGAGCAGGCCGTACCCCACGAACACGATGTTCTGTCCGGGGTCCTTCGAAACCGAGAGGATCGTCGCCTCGCGACCGTCCTCCTGCCGGTAACTCGACTGGAAGAAGCTCCACCCGCCGTAGTGCAGCGGGTGGTTCATGTAGATCTGCGCCGGGACGGCGGCCGCGCCGTCGAGGATCTGGACGGTGCTGCGGAACTGGGCCGGCCGCATGGTCCCCTGGTAGTAGTCGATCCGAAAGTCGTCGAGCTTCACCTTGAAGGGGAGCTCGTACGGGATCTCCGGCGCCTTCTCCGACGCCTGCGTGATGACGGTGCCGGAGGTCTGCCCTTCCCACAGCGGCAGGTGCCCCTCGATCTTGGCGAAGTAGGAGACGCAGGATCCGGCGAAGATCAGCAGCAGCGAGCCGTGGGTCATCAGGAAACCGATGCGCTTGCTCCCCCACGGGTAGTGGATGGCGATCGACGCCAGGACGTTGACCGCGAAGATCGCCTGGAGCGCGAGGAACCATCCGGCGTAGTAGACCGTCTCGCCGGCGTATTCCCGTCCCTTCGCCGACTCCACGATCGTGCCCGCGGCCAGGCCGATCAGGAGGAGGACGAGCAGGACGACCGCGACCTTGAGCGAGGCGAACTGCAGGAGCAGCTTCTTCATCCGGGACCTCCGACCGGACCGGGGATTCCCGGGCCGGAACGTGATCTCTTCGGCAAAAGCCGCGCCACGCGCGAAAGCCCGTGAATCGGCTCCCGTGGCCTCCCGGGACACCTTCCGAGCGCAGGGTTTGCGCGGGGCCGACGGGGCCGGCGCAGACACGGGGCCGTCCCTGCGCAATCCCTTCCGCGCCCGCGCTCGGAACGACCGGATGGACACCCCGTGTCGCTCCCCCCCCACCCAGGTGGCGCGCCGCGCGCCCGCTCCCCCCCGCACCGGTTACGTCCTGGGAATCCGACGGACAATCAGGGTCACCCCCGAGTCGTCGCTCCACGCAACTCGATGAAAGCAATGGATTTACGTGCCGACGCTCCGGGCCGCGGGGAGCGGGGCGATGCCCGGAACGGGGATTGCTGTAGGGCCGTGGGACAACGCGCGACCTTTGCCCGGAGGTGGGCCGTGAATCGTGACCATCAGGCAGCGACGCGAGACCCGAGGCAGGCCGGCTTCACCCTCGTCGAGATCCTCGTGGTCCTCGTCGTGATCAGCATCCTCGCGGGGGTGGCGATCCAGACCGCGCTCTTCGCGTTCGACGTGGCCCGCCTTGGCCGCTCGGTCGCGAACATGCGCCAGATCTCGAGCGCGGTGATGCAGTACGAGTCGAGCACGAGCCTGCTCCCCAACACGGGCGGTGCCACGGTGCCGGTGTCGAGCCTCATCGCGGCGCTCGGGACGCAGGGCGGACGGATCGATCCGCGCGACGGGTGGTCGAACAACCTCTATTACGAACCGGTGGCCGTTGCCGGCGCCCCGACGTTCCGGGTGTGGTGCTACGGGAAGGACGGGACGCCCGACGGCGCGATCACCGGCTCGTGGCTCGACTTCAACACCGACGTCGTCGTCGAAGGCGGCACGTTCATCCAGAGCAAGTGGTGAGAGGGGGCCCTCCGTGGCGGACGCAGCCCTGAGCCGATACTGGACGTTGCTGGGCCTCGAGCCCGGCACGAGCCTCGAGCAGCTCGAGACGCACTACTACCTCCTCGTGGAGAAGGCCCCGAAGAACCCGACCGAGGAGGACCAGAAGCGACTCCACGAGATGCACCACGCGTACGGAGTGCTGCGTCGCGCGCTCGCCGCGCGCGCGAGCGCGGGGGCGCTCGCCCGGGTGAACGCGTTCGTCCGCCGGCGCATCGCCGTCGTGGCGACGCTCGCCGTCGGCGGCTGCATCGCGCTCGTCGCCCTGAACTGGAACTCGATCCAGGTCGCCACCCGGCAGTACGACAGCGGGGACGTCGTCCGCATCCGCGGCAGCGCGGAGTCGTTCGGGACGATCGAGTCGTTCAGCGAGCAGCACCGCTTCGAGAACGGCAAGAGCGCACCCGCGTACCGCATCCGCCGGGCGACGACGAACGAGACCGTCTACGTCCAGGAGCGGACCGTCGAGCTGGCGATGACCCGGTAGCTACTCGGGCTTCCACTCCGGTACGCGCCCGGGTGTCCACGGGGCTCCGGCCTTCTCCGCCGCGTCCTCGACCCGCTTCAGGTCGGTGAGAAGGAGCGCGCGCAGGCGCTCGAGGACCGGGGCGAACTGCCCCGCCGCGATCTCGTAGTTCCTCCGGTGCGTCGCCGTCGTGTCCGACGTGGCGTACCAGTGGCCGTACACCACCTGCTGGACGCGGTCGGCGATCGACGGGGCGGTGGGCTCGTTGCGCCGGGCCACCGTGTCGTCGCCGGTGAGCTCGACGCGCAGGTCCTTCAGGCGCGCCTCGATCGCGCGAACCTCGTCCGCGAGTTTCGGGTCGGCGGCGGGAGTGTCGGCGATCGCCTTCTTCAGGTGGTCGATCCGGCCCTGCGCCTCGCCGGCGGAGCGGATCGCCCCCATCACCGCGCGCTGCAGCCGGCCGGTGCGCTTCTGGAACGCCAGCAGCGCCTCGCGGTCGGGTGCCGGCAACGAAGCCTCGCCCAGCGGCGCGGTCCGGAACTCCCTCGGCTCGGAGAGCGGCGTCACGACGCCGCCCACGCGCTTGGCCAGCGTCACGGCGTAGGTCCCGGGCGCGGCGAGCGGCCCCGCCGGCTTCGGCGAGAAGGGGTCGTCGTCGGGAGGCGTGAGGCGGGTCGGCTCGAAGGCGGGGTAGCGCAGGTCCCACGCGACGCGCTGGAATCCGGCCTTCGGTGGGCCCTCGATCCGTCGCACGACCTGGCCGTCCTCGTCGGTCACGGTCAGCACGATCGTCGGCGGCTCCTCGCGGTCCTCCTTCCGGAGGTCGTCCCACGACGGGTAGAAGACGTCTTCGCCCTTCTTCGCCTTGGCCTTGTCCGCCTCCTGCCGTTGCTCGCGCAGGGACTTGTACCCGTCCCGAAGGTAATAGGTGAACACCGCGCCGAAGGGCGGGTTGGGGGCGGTGTAGTAGGCGTCCCCGAACGAGGCCTTGTCCTCGCCGCCGAACGGGGTCGAGGGCACGAACATCCACGCGTCCTTCACCGGGTACAGGCGCGCCTCGGTCGACGTGAGCGACGCCTCGCTCGCCTCGCGCAACGGCGAGAGGTCGTCGAGGACGTAGAACCCGCGCCCGAAGGTCGCCACGACGAGATCGCCTTCGCGCTCCTGGATCGCGAGATCGCGCGCCTGCTGCGTCGGGATGCCGCCCTTGAGCTGGACCCAGCTCGAGCCGCCGTCGACCGTGAAGAACACGCCGAACTCGGTGCCGACGAACACGAGGCCCCGCTTCGCGGGATCCTCGACGATCGCGTAGACGGTGCCGCGCACCGGGAGGTTCCCCGCGACCGAGGTCCAGCTCTTCCCGAGATCGGCGCTGCGAAGCACGTACGGCTTGTAGTCGCCCATCTTGTGGTTGTCGAAGGTCGCCCAGAGGACGTCGGCGTCGTGCCGCGACCACAGGACGCGCGAGACGTAGCTGCGCTCCGGCACGCCGGGGAACGACGCGATCTTGGTCCAGTTCTTCCCCCCGTCGTCGGAGACGTGGATCAGCCCGTCGTCGCTTCCGACCGCGAGCCTGCCTTCCTTCTTCGGGCTCTCGGAGAGGGCGACGAGGTTCCCGTAGAACGACGTCGAGTTGTTCTTCGCGACCGTATCGACACCCCAGACGCGCCCCATCACCTTGAGCTTGTTCCGATCGATCTGCCCGGTGAGGTCGGGGCTCACCGGCGTCCACGAGTTCCCCCGATCGTCGCTGCGGAACAGGCGCTGCGCCGCGAAGTACAGGCGGGTCGGCGAGTGCGGGCTGAGGACCAGCGGGGAGTCCCAGTTCCAGCGCAGCGGCGCCTCGCCGGGTCCCGGCTGGGGCTGGATGTCGACGGTCTCGCCGGTCCTGCGGTCGTATCGCACGAGGTTCCCGTGTTGCCACTGCGAGTACACGATGTCGGGATTCGTCGGATCGATCGCGGCCTGAAAGCCGTCGCCGCCCACGGTGATGAACCAGTCGGAGTTGACGATCCCGTGCGCGGTGCGCGTGCGCACCGGGCCGCCGACCGTGTTGTTGTCCTGCGTGCCGCCGTAGACGTGGTAGAACGGTTTCGCGTCGTCGACCGCGACCTTGTAGAACTGCGCGAGCGGCAGGTTCGCGATCCAGTTCCACGTCGCCCCGCGGTCCCGGGTCCAGTACACGCCGCCGTCGCACCCGGCGATCATGTGATCGACGTCCTTAGGATCGATCCAGAGCGCGTGGTTGTCGACGTGCTTGAACCTCTCCCCCACCTTCACGAACGTCTTCCCGCCGTCCTCGGTGACGTGCATCCACGTATCCATCGAGTAGACGCGCCCCTCGAACTTCGGGTCGGCGACGATCTCGTTGTAGTACTGCGGGCTCGTCGCGACGTAGTCGGATCGTTTCTCCCAGGTCCAGCCTCCGTCGAGGGAGCGGTAGAACCCCGAGCCCTTCTCCGCGGCCTCGACGATCGCGTACACCGTGTCGGGGTTGACGGGGGAGAACGCGAGGCCGATGCGCCCCACGTCGCCGGAGGGCATGCCGCTCTCGATCTTCTTCCAGTTCTCTCCGCCGTCGGTCGTCTTGTAGATCGCCGACTCCGGGCCGCCGTTGATCAGGGTCCACACGTGGCGGCGGCGCTGGTAGGCGGCCGCGAGCATCACGTCGGGGTTGCGCGGATCCATCACGACGTCGGTGACGCCGGTCTTGTCGGAGATCTCGAGCGAGCGCTCCCAGGTCTTCCCCCCGTCCACGGACCTGTAGAGCCCGCGATCGCCGCCGTCGTTCCACAGCGGCCCCTGCGCGGCGACCCAGACGACCTCCGAATCCCGCGGATCGACGAGGATCTTCCCCACGTGCTCGGAGTTCTTGAGCCCGACGTGTTCCCAGGACTTCCCGCCGTCCACCGACTTGTACACGCCGTCGCCGTACGCGACGGAGCGCTGGGAGTTGTTCTCCCCCGTCCCGATCCACACGACGTGCGGGTTGTTCGGGTCCAGGGTCACGCAGCCGATCGAATAGGAGCCCTGGGTCTCGAAGATCGGCGACCAGGTCGTGCCGTAGTTCGTCGTCTTCCAGACGTTTCCGGAGGCCGCCGTCACGTACCACGTCCCGTGGTCCCGCGGGTCGACCGCGATGTCCGAGACCCGTCCGGAGATCATGGCGGGCCCGATGCCGCGGAAGGCGAGTCCGGAGAAGGTGTCCGCCCCCATCTTCGGCTTGGGCTTCTCCTCTTCGGGCTTCGCCGGCGTCTTGGCCGCGAGGGCGGGGAGGGCGCAGAACAGGAGCAGCGTGGCCAGGACCGGACGGCGTCGGAACATCGTGACCCCCGTGAGCGTCTGGGACGAAGGGCGGATTCTAACCGAGCCCCTCGAGGATTCTCGCGGCCAGCCTGAAGATCGTGTGCGGCGACGACCCCTCCGCCTTGTTGTTCGCGATCACGAAGAGACTCCGGTTGCGCGTCAACGCCTCCACCGCGGCGGTCGCGACGGCGGCTCGGCCGTCCGGGTCGTCGTCGACGATGCGATCGAAGGGCGCGTACCGTTCGCGCGCCTGCTCGTAGTTCATCCCGGAGTGCAGCATCCAGCGGATCACGAGCGGACCCTCCTGCGGATCGGACCACGACCGCTGGGTTCCGATCGGGGGAACGCGCGGGTGAATCGAGAGACAGTGCGTTGCGCCGCCCGCTTTCAGCGCCCCCGCGTAGTCGGGAACGAACAGCTTCCCGTCGCGCAGCTCGACGGCGTAGGGGACGCCGCGCGGGAGGGCCTGGAGGAACCGCGCGAGCCGCTCGGCGAACTGCTCGGGTCTCGCGGTGAGGGCGGCGCCGAGCGGGGGAAACTGGAAAAGGAGCGCGCCTCCCTTTCCGGCGAGCCCCTCGACGAAGGGTCGCACCGAGAACTCCTCGGCCCAAGCGGCGTCGAGGAAGAGCTCGTTCGGACCCTGCGGGGCCCCGCCCTCGCCGAAAAGAACGGGGGACGTCGTGAGGGACGGGGCCTTCACGACGAAGCGGAAATCCCCGGGGACCTGCGCCGCGTAACCGCGAAGGACCTCCGCGGTCACCGGGGCGTAGAAGGTCCGGTCGACGCCGACGGTCCGCAGGAGCGGGTGCTTCGCATAGGCCTCGAGCCCACGGCGGGAGAGCTCGGTCGCCGTCGTGGCGACGTCGTAGACGATGCCCTTCCAGCCCGGAAACGACCACGACGACGTGCCCAGGCGAAGGGCCTCGGGGAGCCTGGATGCGATCGCGACGAGCGCGTCGGCGACGGGGGCCGGTCCGACGCCCTCGCTGCGGCGCCGCTTCGCCGGCGCGGGATCCTCCGAATCGCCGAAGAGTCCGCGCTGCGGACGTTTCACCGCGAGGCCTCCCGGATCCACGCGAGCACGCGCGGTCCGTCGGAATCGGGAGGGAAGACCGGGTAGAAGACGTGCTCGATGCGACCGTCGCGCACGATCATCGAGAGGCGCCGGAGCAGGGTCCACTCGCCGTACACGAACGTCGGGAGGGCGAGCGCGCGGGTCAGCTCGAGCGCCGCGTCGCTGAGGATCGGGTACGGCAGGTGCAACCGCTCCGCCATCTCGCGCTGGTACGCGGTGTCCTGCGTGCTCAGCCCGAAGACCCCGGCGCCGAGGGCCCGCAACGCCGCGTGATGGTCGCGGAACGAGCAGTTCTGCGGCGTGCACCCGCGGGCTCCCGGGATCTCGTCCCATCCCGGAGGCGAATCCCGGTCGGGTACGCCCGTGCGCGGGTACGCGTAGAGGACGGTGCGTCCGGGACCGAGACGGTCGAGCCGGACCCTGCTCCCGTCGGTCGCCGGAAGCTCGACCGCGGGCATCGAGGCGCCGACGAGATGGCGCGCCGCGCCGTCGTCCTCCGGCACCGGGAGGCCCGCGGGAACCGAATACAGGTCGTCCGAGCGCATCCGGTCGAGTCTGCCACGAAGCGCTAGGGCTGCAGCTCCGAGGTGATCGTCGCGCCGTTCATCTGGGGAGAGACCGTCGCGACCTTCACGACCTTGCGGCCTTCCTTTGCGATCCACGCCGTCGCCTTCTCGGCGTCGTCCACCGTCGTCATCTCGAGCTTGAAGCAGTCGAACGTGCCCGCGGGCACCGTCACGCCCTCGCTTCCGACCACCGCAAGATTCCGGATCTTCACCTTCTGGCCCTGGAGGTCGAAGTTCCGGAAGCTCGTCTTGTACCCCTCGGCAAGGGGGAGCGCCGCGATCGCCTGGAACGCTCCGGCGCCGTCCGCGAACAGCGCCCCCCCGAGATCCGCCGAGAGAGGCTGCGGCTGCTCGCCCATCTTCAACTCGCCGGTGGCCTTGCCGTCCTTGACGTCGAGGCGCACCGAAAGCGGTCCCTGCGCGATCGTCCGCGAGCGCATGGTGAGGGTCTCGGGGTCGAGCACGACCGTGTCGGTCGCCTCGCCCATCGGAGACTTCACCCGGTCCACGACGACGATGTCCGCGCCCTCCCGCTTGACCTCCGTCGTCGTGGCGAGCTTCATCGACTGTCCGGCCATCTCGAGCGAGACGCCGTAGCTCCACGCGCCGGTCGCGATCGGCCCCGCCGGCTTCGGCGCGGAGACCGCGCCCGTGTCCACGGGCTTGGCGAGGACGACCGACTTCGGATCGACCGTGATCTCCTTGAGCCGGGCGGCGACCTCGGGGGTCGCCGACTCCTGGAAGCGGCCGCCGAGGTGCTTCGCGAGGAACTTCTCCGCGGAGGCGAGCATCGCCATGTTGTTGACGGGGCGCGCGAAGCCGTGCCCCTCGTCGGGCGCGACGAGGTACTCGACGGGGAAGCCGCGGTCGCGCAGGGCGATCACGATCTGGTCGGCCTCCGCGCGCTTGACGCGGGGATCGTTCGCCCCCTGCACGATCAGAAGCGGCGTCTTGATCTTGTCCGCGCTCGTGAGCGGCGACTGCCGGAGGAGCTGCGCCTTTCCTTCGGGGGTCCGGGGATCGCCCATGCGCGTGTAGAAGATCGTGCGGATCGCCTCCCAGTACGGCGGGATCGAGTCGAGCAGCGTGATGAGGTTCGACGGCGCGACGATCGGCACCGCCGCGGCGTAGAGGTCGGGGGTGAAGGTCACCCCGGCGAGCGAGGCGTAGCCGCCGTAGGAGCCACCCATGATCCCGACCCGCTTCGGGTCGACGATCCCCTCGGCGACGAGATGTTTCACCCCCCAGGTGATGTCGTCCTGCATCTTCTGGCCCCACTCGTTGTTTCCCGCGTTCAGGAACTTCTTCCCGTAACCGGTCGAGCTCCGGAAGTTCGGCTGCAGGACGGCGTAGCCGCGATTGGCGAGGAACTGGGCGTAGGCGTCGTACCCCCAGGTGTCGCGGGCCCACGGGCCGCCGTGCGGGAAGACGACGAGCGGGAGTCCCTTCGCGGGGACCCCCTTCGGAAGGGTGAGATAGGCGGGAATCTCGAGCCCGTCGGACGACGGGTACCGCAGGGACTTCATCGGGGCGAGTGCCGTGCGCGGGAGCTTCTCGCGCACGCGGTACTGGAGGGTCAGCTTGTTCCGGTCCCGGTCGAAGAGGTAGGTGGCGCCGGGCTCGGTGTCGCTTCCCGCGCTCACGATCCACTTCCGCTCGTCCGTCGTCGAGGCGCCGAAGCCGATCTCCGCGTCGCCGAGCTTCCGGCGCAGGAAGTCGTAGTCCTTCTTGAACGCCTCGTCACGCCAGTAGACCCGCGTGCGATCGTCGACGTACGCCGTGCCGACGAGCTCGTTGCTCACCTCCGAGAAGATCGGCGCCTCGAGGTCGACGCGCCCGAGCGGGTCGGAGTCGACCGCGGTCTCGGCGCCGGTCGCGGGATCGAACAGGATCAGCCGGATCAGGTCCGAGTCCTTGTTGGTCACGAAGTAGACGCGCGCGCCGTCCTTGTGGAAACGGAAGGGGCCGCAGGTGTCGGTGACGCCGCAGGTGTAGGCGGTCTTCATCGCGTCGCCGTCGACTCGGAGGACCTCGGTGTCCCCCTTGTCGGTGGTGCGGGTCGCGAGGCGGAGCTGGTCGTTCTCGTCGAAGGTCCAGCCCGCGACCCGGTCGAGGTTCTTGCGGACGAGCGTGCGTTCGCCGGTCGAGATCTTCAGGCGGTAGAGGTCGTGCCACGCGGGATCGCGGTCGTTGAGGCCGACGAACATCAGGTCCGCGTCCTTCTTCGAGACGCGGTAGATCAGCGCGCGGACCCCCTTCGCGTCGGTCAGGTTGCGCGCCGCCGGGACCTTCGCCCCCGCCGCGGGGGATGCCGACGGATCGACGGCGAAGACGTTGTAGTTCTCGTCCCCCCCCTGGTCCTGGACGAACAGGACGAACTTCCCGTCCCGCGACCAGAAGTAGGCGGGGATGGGCCGCTTCGTGTCCGCGGTGATCGGCTTCGCCTTCTCGAAGGGCTCGTCGGTCGTCTTCACCCAGACGTTCCGCGTGCCGTCCAGCGGCTTGATGAAGGCGATGTACCGCCCGTCGGGGGAGATCTGCGCCCCCGAGATCTCCGGGTCGCCGAAGATCAGCTCCCGGTCGAGGATCGGCGGAAGCGCGGCGGAAGCGACGCCGGCGAGGAAGGCGACGACGAGCGCGGCGAGCACGAGCCGCGGGATTCGAGTGCGCATGGAAACCCCCTTGCCCTTCGGAGTGGCGAGTCGGAGAGAGTAGTACGGCCGCTGGGGCGCCGCGTTTCACCCATTCGCCGCGTCCGGGCTCCGGCGGCTGGACGCCGATGGTACGGTTCATTCCCCCGAGGAGAAGATCATGCTTCGACCCCTTCTCGTCGCCGCCCTCTCCGTCCTTCCCGTCGTCGCCGCGGAGACCTCCCCCACCGCCGTCGAGATCGCGTCGTTGCGGTCGCTCGGCGCCCTCGCCCTCTCCCCGGACGGCAAGCTCGTCGCCTACACGCTGACCTCGCCGAAGTTCGATCCGGAGGCGAAACCCAAGGACGATTCAGACACGTCCGGCGGGTGGTCGAAGTCCACGCAACTGTTCCTCGCGCCGGCGACGGGAGGGCGCCCCCGGGCGATGACCGCGGAGGGATCCGACGTCTCCTCGCCGGAGTTCACGCCGAACGGTCGTTCGCTCGCGTTCCTGCGCAAAGTCGACGGGAAGTCCAAGCTGCACGTCCTCCCGGTGGACTTCGGCGAAGCGGCGGCGATCGACACCGGCAAGCTCGAGCCCGCGTCGTTCGCCTTCTCCCCCGACGGATCGAAGGTCGCCTTCCTCGCCGAGAGGCCCCGATCCGAAGACCGCAAACGGGAGGAGTTCCTGCGCGGCGGCGCCACGGCGTGGGGACGGAAGTGGGAGCCGCGACGGCTCTGGGTGGTGCCGGTAACGGGCGGCGACCCCGTCGAGGCGTACGCCGGCCCCGAACACGTCGTCGCCTTCCGGTGGTCTCCGGACGGCAAGCGCTTCGCGCTCGTTCTTGCGGCGTCCGCCGATCCGTACGAAGCCTCGAACCTCGCGTGGGTGGCGATCGCGCCCGTCGACCGCTCCGCCGCGGCGCGGCGCGTGTCGGACGAGGGGGCGAATCTCGGCGAGGTCGCCTTCTCCCCGGACGGGAGGTACCTCGCCTGGGAGCAGGGCGTGGGGACGTTGTCGCTGCTGAACCACCTCGTGGTGGTCGAGGTCGACGGGAGCCGGCGGTGGAACGCCGCGGCGAAGCTCGACCCGACGCTCATGGGGTTCGCATGGCGCGGCGACTCGCGGTCGATCGTCGCGCACCTTGCGGAGAAGACACGGTCGAGGTTCGTCGAGCTCGCGTTCGACGGGTCGCGCGTGCGGGATGTTCCGTTCCAGGGAATCGCCGGAGAACCCGCGAGGGTCGTGGTCGGGGCGGTGCACGCGGATCGCGCCGGAAACGTCCTGCTCTTCCCCTCCTCCACCTACGTGCAGCCCGCCAACCCGACCGTCTTCGACCTCGGCTCGGGGGCGGTCCGCGTTCCGGTGGACGTGAACCCCGAGACGGCAGCCTGGCCGAAGGGGAAACTCGAGGTCGTCTCGTGGAAGAGCCCCGAGGGACCGACGATCGAGGGGGTGCTCCTCACGAGCCCGATCGCGAAGCCCGGGGCGCCGGCGCCGCTCATGGTGATGCCGCACGGAGGTCCGGACTCGGTCACGACCGAGGGATTCTCGTGGTGGGCGACCTTCTTCGCCGCGCGCGGGTACACGGTGTTCCGGCCGAACTACCGGGGGGGCGTCGGGTACGGGCTCGACTTCTACGCCGCGAATCGCGGGCGGCTCGGGGAGATCGAGTTCCTCGACATCGAGAGCGGCGTGGACGCGCTGGTCGCGAAGGGGGTCGCCGACCCGAAGCGTCTCTTCTACGGCGGCTGGTCGTGGGGCGGGTATCTCACCACGTGGACGATCGGGCACACGTCCCGATATCGCGCCGCGGTCGCGGGCGCGGCGGTCGTCGACACCGTCGTCGAATACGTGACCTCGGACATCAACCACGGGGTCGCGGCGGAGTGGGAGTACCGCGGGATTCCCTGGAAGCAGCTCGAGAACTTCGACCGGGCGAATCCGATGCGCTCCCTCGGCAAGGTCGTGACGCCCACCCTCGTGATCCACGGCGAAGCGGACGAACGCGTGCCCTTCCCCAATGGCCAGATCCTCTGGCGGGCGCTCGTCGACCTGGGGGTCGAGACGGAGCTCTGGGCCTACCCGCGCGAGCCCCACGGGTTCACCGAGAAGGCGCACGTGGTGCACTTTCTCGAGCGCTGGGTCGAGTGGTACCGCCGGCACGACCCGGCGGTCAGTGGAAGTCGCGGCTCTTCGCAGTAGCGGGCGCAAGCAGGTTGCGCGGCTCCCAGAAGGAGTCCGCGATCAGGTGCACGACCCCGTCCTGGCGCTGGAGCTTGCCGGTCACGCCGAGGAAACTCGCCGTCTTCACGAGGATGCGGAACCGCTCGTAGACGGGGGCCCAGCAGACGACGTTCACGAAGCCGGTTTCGTCCTCGAGCGTGAGGAAGACGACCCCGGACGCGGTGCCGGGACGCTGGCGGCAGATCACGAGCCCTGCGTAACGCGCGCGGCTTCCGTCGGCCCCGGCCGTCACCTGCGCCGCGTCCGGAAGGCGGTGCGCGCGCAGCCGCTCGCGCAGCGGCTCGAGGGGGTGCCCCTCGGCGCTGTGCCCCGAGGTGCGGTAGTCCCAGCCGATCGTCTCGAAGGCGTCGAGCGCGGCGAACTCGGGGAGCGCCGTCTCCTCGACGGGAACCTCCATCGCCCCGCGCCCCGTTCGCGCCGCGCCCTTCGCGGCCCACAACGCCCCGCGGCGGTTCGGCTCGAGGGAGCGCAGCGCCCCCGCCTCCGCGAGACGCGAGACCGACCCCTCGTCGAGCCCGGCGCGGGAGACGAGGTCGGGGATCGAGGCGTAGGGGCGTGAAGCGACGACGCGTTTCCCCACGTCCTCGCGCAGCCCCTTCACGTAACGCAGCCCCATGCGCATCGGAAGCGGAGAAATAGGGACAGCAACCATTTTTCGCCCCGACGGGCGAAAAATGGTTGCTGTCCCTATTTCTCCGCCCTCGAGGGTGCAATCCCACGCACTCCGGGTCACGTCTACGGGGAGCACCGTCAGCCCGTGACGCTTCGCGTCCTCGACGATCGTCGAGGAGGAGTAGAACCCCATCGGCTGCGCGTTGAGGAGCGAGCAGGTGAAGACGTCGAGGTGGTGCCGTCGCATCCACGCCGTCGCGTAGGCGATCAGCGAGAACGAGGCCGCGTGGGACTCGGGAAAGCCGTATTCACCGAAGCCGCGGATCTGATCGAAGACCCGCTCCGCGAACTCCCGCTCGATCCCCTTCGCCTCCATGCGTCGCACGAGCCGCTCGCGGTGGCGCTCGATGCGTCCGGTCTTCCGCCAAGCGGCCATGTCGCGGCGGAGCTGATCGGCCTCGCCGGGGGTGTAATCCGCCGCGACCATCGCGAGGCGGATCACCTGCTCCTGGAAGAGGGGGACGCCGAGGGTCTTCTTCAGGACCGGCTCGAGCGAAGGGTGCGGGTAGACGACCTCCTCCTCCCCGTTCCGCCGCCTCAGGTAGGGATGAACCATCCCGCCGGTGATCGGCCCGGG
>DASVAW010000004.1 GCA_036376135.1 Candidatus Polarisedimenticolaceae bacterium
GGTCGGGTCGAGCTCCCACTCGCCCTTGATCTGGCGCAGCACGGCCGAGGCCTGGAGGTGACCGATGTCGCGGACCTTCCAGACCGCCCGGCCGACGAGGTCGGGCACGAGATTCACGCCCTGGCCTCCGGTCAGGGAGACCTCCGGGGCTTCCGCGGCGACGGCGAGGGCCACGCGCTCGCCCGCGGGCCAGGTGTAACGGAACTGGGGTTGCCGGATCACGTTCTCGCCGTTGATCCCCTCGAAGTCCAGGTCCTCGTGATCGGCGGCGGGATCGGAGAAGGTGGACCAGGTCTGTCCGAAGAGGATCCCGCGGAACTCCGCGAAGGCGTGGCGGAGGCGGAACGACGTCCGGCTGCCGCTCCCCGACTCGCCGAAGAAGTCCCCCTCCAGGAAGACGCGCATGTACCCGGCGCCGCTGGGCGTGCGGACCTCGACGTTGAAGCGGCTCGTGTTCGCGGAGAAGGTGGTGCGTTTCCCCGTCCCCGCTCCCGCGTCGTCCGGCTCCACGGGGATCGAGTTCGTGATGAACCGGTCGTCGGAGCCGAGGGGATCGAGGGTCACGACGGCGGCGGTTCGGATCCTGCCGCCGAACTTGATGGCGCTGTCGGTCCCCGGGATGCGGATCGAGCCCGGGAAGTAGCCGGCGGAGACCACCCCCTCGGGGAGCTCCGGGGGTTTCTGCATCTCGGCCTCGACCTTCTCCAGGCGCTCGGCGAGGGCCTGCTGCTCCTGGATGGCGGGGATCTCCGCGGCGACGGCTTCCAGCTCCCGGGTCAGCTCGGCGAGACGGACCTCAAGCTCGGCGAGCCTCGCCTCCCGGACCGCGGCCGCGGCGGCGTCCTCCTCGATCCGGGCCTCCTGCGCGGCGATCCGGGCGGCCTGCTCGGCGAGGAGCCGATGCTGCTCGTCGATCAGCGCACGCTGCTCCTCGATCATCTTCAGGAGTTGGGTGGTGGACGGCTTGGGAGGGGCCTTTCGCTTCGCGGGCGCCTTCGCGGGCGCCTCTTCGGCGCGCATCGGCGGGGCGCCGAGAAGGCCCAGGACCAGCAGGAGACATCCGGTGACCACCCTCGGCATGGCCGCATCGTACGTCAGGCGGTCGGTTTCACGCCCCCGCCGCCGGGGGCGGCGCCGGCGCCTCGTGCCAGCGCTCCTTGGGGACGACCTTCGGCTCGGCGGGGTCCCCCTCGTAGGCGGGGGTCATGATCTGGATCCCGTATTCGTTGAAGACGTCCTGGATGTTCCGGTGGAGGTCGGCGTAGGTCCGCGCCATCACGGCGGGGTTCTCGGTGTACACGTTCAGCTCGTAGGTCACGGCGAAGTCGCCCAGCGCCGTCTGCAGGACGAAGGGCTTCGGCTCGGGGCGAAGCCCCGGAGTCCGCTCCGCCGCGAGGAGGAGCATCGCCTCGACCTGCCGCCACGGGACCTCGTACCCGATCCCGACGTTGGTGTGGAGGATCAACCCGTCGCGGCGGGCGACCGAGCTGAAGTTCACGATGTTGCCTCCCAGGATCGTGGAGTTCGGGACAATGACCTCCTCGTTGGTCCTCGTCCGGATGTGCGTCACCAGCAGGCGCACGGCGGTGACCACGCCCTGGTGGTCGTCGACCCGGATGACGTCGCCGACCTTGAACGCACGACGGTAGGTCAGGGAGTACCCCGCGATCATGTTGGAAATCGCCGAGGACGAACCGAGCGAGAACATGAGGCCCAGGAACAGCGAGACCCCCTTGAAGGCGCCCGAGTCCGATCCCGGCAGGTAGGGGTAGGCGACGACGAGGGCGAAGGCGAGCACCAGGATCCGCACGATGCGGAAGGTCGGCGAGGCCCAGTCGGCCTCGAAGGACTCGAAGGCGATCGCCCCCGATTCGATCTTGTTGAAGAACAGCTTCAGGAGCTTCAGCGCCCATCGCGTGACGAAGACGAGGATCACCAGGAAGACGAGGCTGGGGATGTAGTCGAGGACCCCGCTCCCGATTCTGCGGAGCGGGTCCATCACGTACGAGAGGAGCCCCCGCGAGACCGCGCGCGTCCAGGGGAACAACTCGAGGGAGATCTGGACGGCGGCGAACACGGAGACGAGGGTCAGCAGCAGGTGGAGCGTGCGGATCGTCCGTCGGAGCATCGCCAGGAGCCGTTCGGCGTCCATGACGGGGAAGGACCGCATCCTTAGGGAGCGGATCCGCTCGCCGTAGCGCCGCTCCAGCCACGATTCGAGCCCGCGGAACAGGCGCCGCAGGACGAACAACACGAGCGCGAGGATCGCCGCGGTCAGCACGGCGTAGCCGGCCGAGCGGGCGAGGGCGCGGGGCTGCCGGTCGCCGCGGAATCCGACGATCGCGTCGCGCATCTGCTCCGAGAAGAGGCTGGCCACGATCGTCGCGTCGACGCCCGCCAGTTCGGCGTCGGGCGCGCCCACGACCATCAGGGGGCGTGGGCCGAGGGCGATCTCGAGCCCCAGCTCGACGGGCTTCGTCGTCAACGACTCGATCGGAAGCGAACCGTCGCGTGCCGCGTCCACGATACGCGCGGAAATCCGTCGCGCCCGGTCCGATGCCGCGAGCGACGCGACGCCCCGGACGCGGAAGCGCTCGACGCCGTCCACGACGACCGGAGCGGTCTCCACCACCTCCGGCTCCGGTCCGTCGGGCGGCGGCGGGACCGCGGCGGCCGGCGCCGCGAGGAGCATCGCGAGGGCGAAGGCGATCATGACGGGACCCCCCTCCGGGCCGCGGCAAGCTTAGAACGGAAACGACAGGTAGAGCCGGATCCCTCCGAAGATCTCCCCGAACTGCCAGCCGAGCCCGACCCAGGGGATCTCGAGCTTGCCGATCGCCATCACCGGGTCGGTCGAGAAGCTGACCCCCAGCTCGTACCCCCCGTCGACCTCGTAGGGCTTCTCGCCGAACCGCTCGATGTCGAGTCGCGAGTAGCGGCGCACGATCCCGAACAGGCCGCCCTCCGCCCTGCGCCGTCCGAGCGAGAACCCCAGCGGCCTCCGCGCGTCGAGCCCCACCTCGAGCTTGGAGTAGCTGTCGAAGCTCTCCCGCGAGCGCGACGGCTTCTTGTAGATCGCCGAAGACCCGACGGTCAGCTTCGCCACGCCCGGGCGATAACGCCCCACCGCGCGAAGCCCGGTCCCGTAGAGGACGTCGCTCTCCCCGCTCTCCGAGTCGGTCCCGATCCCGACCTCGGCGAACGGCTTGAGCACCCAACGATCCCCGACCGGGACCTCGAACTCGACGCCGGGGATCACCGACGCCGCCTGGATCCCCTCGACGAACTCGTCGAGCTCGTCGATCGCCTCGACGCGGTACGACCCGAGCGAGACGGGGAAGGTGAGCCGCAGCCCCCAGGGACGGTCCTCGAGGCTGCGCAGACGGTACGAGAGCGGGATGCGGTAGATCTGGAAGGAGCTGGCGGTGACGTCCTCGACCTGGGCGCCGTCGAGATCGGCGAACAGGATCGGGTCGAGGTCGGCGTCCTGGGCCCGGGCCCGAGGGGCGGCGACCGCCACGAGGCAGCCCGCGAGCGCGAGTCGGAGCGGCACCTGGAGCAGCCTCACGGCGCCTCCCGGACGGACGAGGGGGGGAGTATAGGCTCGCCCGCCCGGAACACGGCCGCCGTCGTTCAGCTCTCGAGCTTCGCGTCGAGGGTGATCTTCGCGTTGAGCAGCTTCGAGATCGGGCAACCCGTCTCCGCCGCGCGCGCCGCGGCGCGGAAGGCCTCCTCCGACGCCCCGGGGATCGTGGCCCGCAGCTCGAGGTGGGATTCCGTCACGGCGAATCCGCCGTCGACCTTGTCGAGCGTCACGGTCGCCCGCGTGTGCAGCCGCCGCGCGACGATCCCCGCCTTGGCGAGCTCCGCCGAGAGCGCCATCGTGAAGCAGCCCGCGTGGGCGGCGGCGACCAGCTCCTCGGGGTTGGTCCCCTGACCGTTCTCGAATCGGGTCGCGAACGAATACGGGGTATCCGCGAGGACCCCGCTGTCGGTCGAGACCGAGCCCTTGCCGGTGCGGAGATCACCTTCCCAACGTGCGGATGCGGAACGCTTCATGGGGCCTCCTCGGGTTTGCGGTCAGTATCTCGGCATCGACGGGTCGATCGCCTTCGCCCACGCGTCGACGCCTCCGACCAGCACGCTGACCCGCGTGAACCCCGCGCGCCGGAGCATCTCGGCGGCGTGGAACGCCCGCGGCCCGTGGTGGCAGGTGACGACGCAGGTGCGGGCGGAGTCCAGCTCGTGCAGGCGGGCGGGGAGCTCCCGCAGCGGAACGAGCGTCGAGCCCGGGATCCTGGCGATCGCGAACTCGTGCGGCTCGCGGACGTCGAGCAGGAACAGCGGCTCCCCCGCCTCGCGCCGTTCGTGGAACGCCTCGACCGTGAGGGTCGCCGGCGTCGGCTCCGTCTCGCAGCTCGCGACCTCGTCCCTGGGCTCCCGGATCGTGGGGCGCTCGCCGCACACCGGGCAGTTCGGGTCCTTGCGGACGGCGATCTCGCGGAAGACGAACCCGAGGGCGTCGAACAGCACCAGCCGGCCGACCAGGGAATCCCCCTTCCCGAGCACGAGCTTGATCGCCTCGAGGGCCTGCAACGAGCCGACGATCCCGGGGAGGACCCCGAGCACGCCTCCTTCCGCGCACGACGGGACCATCCCCGGGGGCGGCGGCTCGGGGAACAGGCACCGGTAGCAGGGGCCGCGGCTCGCGTCGAAGACGCTCACCTGCCCGTCGAACCGGAAGATGCTCGCGTAGACGTTGGGCTTCCCCGCGATCACGCAGGCGTCGTTGACGAGGTAACGGGTCGGGAAGTTGTCGGTCCCGTCCGCGACGACGTCGTAGCCGCCGATGACGTCCATCACATTGTCGGCCGACAGGCGCAGCGCGTGCGGCACGATGCGGATCGAAGGGTTGATGCCGTGCAGCCGCTCGGTCGCCGCCTCGAGCTTCGGCCGCCCGACGTCGGAGGTCGCGTAGAGGATCTGGCGCTGCAGGTTCGTCAGGTCGACGTCGTCGAACTCGACGATGCCGATCGTCCCCACCCCCGCCGCGGCGAGGTACAGCGTGAGCGGCGACCCCAACCCCCCGGCCCCGACGCACAACACCCGCGCGCGTTTGAGCCGCTCTTGTCCTTCGAGGGTCACCTCGGGAAGGAGAAGATGCCGGCTGTAGCGGAGGATCTCGTCGCGCGACAGCGTCATGGGACCATGCTACGGCATGCGGGTCCCCCTCCGGCAAGGTCCCGCCTTAGACTCCGTCGGCTTTTCCTCGGAGGACGCGATGAGCCGCATTCGGGTTCTGGTGGGCACGCGCAAAGGAGCCTTCATCCTCACCTCCGACGGCGCACGCCGCAGTTGGGACGTCGCCGGACCGCACTTCGCCGGATGGGAGATCTTCCACCTGAAGGGCTCGCCGGCGAACCCGGAACGGATCTGGGCCTCGCAGACGAGCAGCTGGTTCGGCCAGGTGGTGCAGCGCTCCGACGACGGCGGGAAGTCCTGGGACGCGGTCGGGAACACCTTCGCGTACGACGGCGTCCCCGGCACCCACCAGTGGTACGACGGCTCGCCGCACCCGTGGGAGTTCAAGCGGGTGTGGCACTTCGAACCGTCGCGCGTCGACCCCGACACCGTGTATGCCGGCATCGAGGACGCGGCGCTGTTCCGATCGACCGACGGCGGGACGAGCTGGCACGAGCTTTCGGGCCTGCGCGGTCACGGCTCCGGGTCGAGCTGGATGCCCGGCGCGGGGGGAATGGGGCTGCACACGATCCTGCTCGACCCGAGCCGCGCGGAGCGGATGTTCATCGCGATCTCCGCGGCCGGGGTGTTCCGCACCGACGACGGCGGCGCGACGTGGCAACCGAAAAACCGGGGCCTGAAGTCGCAGTACATCCCCGACCCCGAGGCCGAGGTCGGGCATTGCGTGCACCGCATCGCGATGCACCCCTCCCGGCCGAACGTCCTCTTCATGCAGAAACACTGGGACGTGATGCGCAGCGACGACGCGGGCGACTCGTGGCGGGAGATCAGCGGCGACCTTCCCACCGACTTCGGGTTCCCGATCGACGTGCACGCGCACGACCCCGAGACGATCTACGTCGTCCCGATCAAGAGCGACTCGGAGCATTTCCCGCCCGAGGGGAAGCTGCGCGTCTACCGCAGCCGCACCGGCGGCAACGACTGGGAGCCGCTCACGAAGGGACTCCCCCAGCGCGACTGCTAC
>DASVAW010000005.1 GCA_036376135.1 Candidatus Polarisedimenticolaceae bacterium
CGCGGTTCGCCCCCGACGCCTTCCCGGAGCTCAAGCGGTTCTACGACGCGATCGCGGCGGCGCAATCGACACCGATCCCGGTCGGATGGTGAGCGCGCGGGCCGTCTTCGCGATCGTCGGAGTGCTGGGGACCGGCGCGGGGGGATCGCTCGTCGCCGACCGCACGGCGCTATCCTTCACGCGGGAGGAGCCGCGCCTTTGACCCTCGTCCGCATCGGCCACGCCGGCCCCGATCCCGCGCTCGTCGCCCGCGGCCGCCGCCTCGAATACCTGACGCTCGGCTGGAACGTCGTCGAGGGCATCGTCTCCGTCGTCGCCGGGGCGCTCGCGGGGAGCGCCTCCCTCGTCGGCTTCGGCGTCGACTCGTTCATCGAGAGCCTGTCGGGCGGCGTGCTCCTGTGGCGCCTGCAGGACGGCGAGGAAGGCGAGGCGCGCGAGCGGCTGGCGCTGCGCCTGGTCGGGATCTCGTTCCTGCTCCTCGCCGCCTACGTCGCGTGGGAGTCGGTCGAGAAGCTCGTCACCCGCGAAGGCCCCGGTTCGAGCCCCCTCGGGATCGCGATTGCGGCGCTGTCGCTCGTGGTGATGCCGATCCTCGCACGGGCGAAGCGGCGGGTGGCCTCCGGACTGGGGAGCCGCGCGCTGCACGCCGATTCGCGTCAGACCGATCTCTGCGCCTACCTCTCCGCGATCCTCTTGGTCGGGCTCGCCCTCAACGCCGCGTTCGGCTGGTGGTGGGCCGACCCCGTCGCGGGCGTGGCGATGACGCCGATCATCGTGAAGGAAGGGATCGACGCCCTGCGCGGCGAGCGCTGCGCGTGCGAAAAATAGGGACAGCAACCTATTTCGCAACTAGGGACATTCACCGTATTTCTCCAAGCCCGAAGCGCACGTTACGGGCTTGGAGAAATACGGTGAATGTCCCTAGTTGCGAAATAGGTTGCTGTCCCTATTTTCACTAACGCGGACTGAGAATCCCCAGCCGGTAGAACGCCGCGACGACGAGCGCGTGCGAGATCGTCCCGTCGGCGATCAGCTTCGGGACGTCGTCGAGGGGGACCGTGTCCACCTCGAGCTCCTCGTTTTCGTCGGGTTGCGCCGGCCCGGCACGGTACGCGCCGCGGGCGAGAAAGGTGTGGCAACGGTTGTTCTGGATCGCCGGGTTGGGGTGCACGCACCCCAGGCTGACGAACTCCCGGGCGTCGTATCCCGTCTCCTCCCGGAGCTCGCGACGGGCGGCCTCGCGCGGATCCTCGCCGCGATCGCACATCCCGCCGGGGATCTCGAGGGTCACGCCGTCCACGCCGAAGCGGAACTGGCGCACGACCACGACGCGGTCGTCGTCGGTCAGCGGGATGACGTTGATCCAGTCCGGGGCGTCGACGACCAGGAACTCGCGCGACTCGCCGTCGGAGGGGCGCGCGTAGCGGACCCGGTCCAGGTCGAAGATCTTGAAGGCTCCGAAGCGCTCGGCGGACAACCGCCGCCAGGGACGCAACGCGACTACTCCTTCTTCTTCGCCTTCCGGGCGGAGCCGTCCAGCACGCGGCGGCGGCGCTGGAGGCGCCGGATCTTCTTCTTGGCGGTGCGAAGCTTCGGCGCGTCGAGCGTGGCGCCCTTCTCGGCGAGCTTCTTCTTCAGCTTGGCCGTTCGCTCGCGCAGCGCCTCGGCGTTCTTGTTCGGCATCGCGGTTCTCCTGAGAAAAGACGGGGATCCTAACACACGCCGCCGGCGTGCTAGCCTGAGGGGCACACCTCGAGGGGGTGACCCGTGATCTGGTGGTTGTGGGTCCTGCTCGGCATCCTGTTCCTCGCGATCGAGCTCCTGACGCCGGGCGGTTTCTACGTCCTGTTCTTCGGCGTCGGCGCGCTCGCGACGGGGCTTCTCGTGGCACTGGGGGTCGTCGAGCCGGTCTGGGCGCAGTGGCTGACGTTCACGATCCTCTCCGTGGCGACGCTGGGGCTGTTCCGCGGAAAACTCCTGCGCCGGATGAGCGTGGGGCCGCAGCAGGGGGCGCCGATCGACTCGCTCGTGGGGGAAGCGGCCGTGGTGACCGAGACCGTGCCCGCCTCGGGCGTCGGTCGCGCGGAGCTGCGCGGCTCGGCGTGGAGCGCCCGCAGCGGGTACCCCGACCCGATCCCGGCGGGAACGCGTTGCCGCGTCGAGCGCGTCGAAGGCCTCACCCTCTGGATCCGTCCCGACTAAGGAGACCGTCATGTTCAGCGGCATGGGAGCGTTGATCGTCGTCGTCGTCCTCGCCCTGTTCGTCCTGATCGTCCTCGCGAAGACGGCCGTCGTCGTCCCGCAGCAGAGCGCCTACGTGGTCGAGCGGCTCGGGAAGTACTCGGGGACCCTCGACGCCGGCTTCCACATCCTCGTCCCCTTCTTCGACGTGATCCGCTACAAGCACTCGCTGAAGGAAAACGCCGCCGACATCCCCGAGCAGATCTGCATCACGAAGGACAACGTGCAGGTCGCCGTGGACGGCGTGTTGTACCTGAAGGTCATGAACCCCGAGCGCGCCTCGTACGGCGTCGCCGACTACATGTTCGCCATCAGCCAGCTCGCCCAGACGACCCTTCGGTCGGAGATCGGCAAGATCGAGCTCGACCGCACCTTCGAGGAGCGGACCAACGTGAACATCGCGGTCGTGCACGAGCTCGACAAGGCCTCCGAGCCCTGGGGGATCAAGGTCCTCCGCTACGAGATCAAGAACATCACGCCCCCCAAGGACGTGCTCGCGGCGATGGAGAAGCAGATGCGCGCCGAGCGCGAGAAACGCGCGGTCATCCTGTCCTCCGAGGGCGAGCGCGATGCGGCGATCAACACCGCCGAGGGGCAGAAGCAGCAGGTGATCAAGGCGTCCGAGGCCAACAAGCAGCAGCAGATCAACGAAGCGGACGGCGCCGCCGCCGCCATCCTCGCGATCGCCAGCGCGACCGCCGAGGGGATCAGCAGGGTCGCCCAGTCGATCGAGAAACCCGGCGGCTTCGAGGCGGTGCAGCTGCGCGTCGCCGAGCAGTACATCACCCAGTTCGGCCACCTGGCCAAGGCCGGGAACACCCTCGTCGTCCCCACCAACCTCGCCGACGTGTCGTCGATGCTCGCGCTCGCGATGAACGTGATCGGCAAGAAGGCGCCGACTCCTCCCGCGGGGCGCTGATGCCCCTCTACGAGCGTCACGTCTTCGTCTGCGAGAACCGCCGTCCGGACGACGACCCTCGCGGCTGCTGCGCCGCCAAGGGGGGAAAGGAAGTCCGGGAGGCGCTCAAGTCCGCGGCGAAGGAGGCCGGGCTCAAGGGTCGCGTGCGGGTCAACACCGCGGGATGCCTCGATCAATGCGCCCACGGCGTCACCGTCGTCGTCTACCCCGAGGCCGTCTGGTACGGGGGCGTCACCCTCGACGACGTCGACGCGATCGTGAAGGAGCACCTCGTCGGGGGCCGGCCGGTCGAGCGGCTGCGGCCGGCCCACCTGCGTCCGGACAAGTGACCCCCTTCCTCGTCGTGGGGCACCGGGGAGCCGCCGCGCGCGCCCCGGAGAACACGCGGGCGTCCCTGAAGGCCGCGCTCGACGCCGCCGCCCCCGCGGTCGAGATCGACGTCGCCCTCTCCGCCGACGGGCGCGTCGTCCTCCTTCACGACCGCACCCTCGATCGCACCACCTCCGCGCGCGGCCCGGTCCGGAGGAAGCGCTGGGACGAGCTCCGCCGTCTCGACGCCGGATCGTGGTTCGCGGCGCGGTTCGCCGGCGAAGCGATGCTCGACCTCGACGGTGCGCTCGATCTCGTCCGGGATCGCGCCCGCCTCGTCGTCGAGATCAAGGACGCCCTCGCGGTGGACGCCGTCCTGGCCGTGCTTTCGCGCCGCGGCGCCGAGCGCGCGGTCACGATCTCCTCGTTCGCCTGGGAGGCGCTCGCCGTCGCGCGCCGACGCCACCCGGGGATCGACCTCGCCGCGACCGTCAAGCGGCTCGAGCGCCGCGATCCCGTCGCGTTCGCGGTGTCGATCGGCGCCTCCGCCCTCCATCCGAACCGCGCGCTCGCGACGCCGGCCTGGGTGGAGCGGGCGCACGAGGCGGGTCTTTCGGTGATCCCGTACACCGTCAACGGCGCGGCGGAGCTGGATCGCGTTCTCCGCGCGGGGGCGAACGGATGCTTCACCGACGACCCGGGTGCGCTGTTGCGCCTGCTGGCGCGTCGCGGTCTGGCCCCGTGACGATCCGTAACCGCCGCGCGCCGCTGCTGCGCTGGTATCGCCGCCACCGTCGCGACCTTCCGTGGAGGCGAACGCGCGACCCCTACGCGATCTGGGTGTCGGAGGTGATGCTCCAGCAGACCCAGGTCGCGACCGTCCTCCCGTTCTACGTCCGGTTCCTCGAGCGTTTCCCCGACGTCGCCGCGCTCGCCGCCGCGACGGAGGAGCAGGTCCTCGCCGCGTGGAGCGGACTCGGGTACTACCGCCGCGCCCGCCTGCTGCGGCAGGGTGCGCGCCGGGTCGTTTCGGAGCACGGCGGGTCGATTCCGGACACGGTCGAGGGGTTGCTCGCGATCCCCGGGATCGGGCGGTACACCGCGGGGGCGATCGCGAGCGTGGCCTTCGCGCGCGCGGCGCCGATCGTCGACGGGAACGTCAAGCGGGTCTTCGCGCGGTGGCTGGCGGAGCCGGCTCCCGCGCCCCGACGCCTTTGGGCGTTGGCGGCGGAGATCGCACCGGGGGCCGATCCCGGGGACCTCAACCAGGCGCTGATGGAGCTCGGCGCGACCGTGTGCACCCCGCGAACGCCCCGCTGCGGGGCCTGTCCGGTCTCGCGGACCTGCGCGGGGCGGGCCGCCGGAGCCCCGGAACGATTCCCCGCCCCCGCGGCGGCCAGACCGATCCGTCCGGTCGCGGCGGCCGTGGCGCTGATCGTGCGCCGCGGAAGGGTGCTCCTCGAACGGCGCCGCCCCGAAGGCCCGCTGAGGGGCGCGTGGGACCTGCCCGCCCGGCGCATTCCGTCGCGCCGCGACGGCCGGGACGTTCTGAAGGCCGCCCTTGCCGGCGATCACGGCCTCGACGCCCGCGACTTCTCGAAAGCGGGGGTCGCGAGGCACGCGATCCTCGACCAGCGGCTGACCCTTTCGGTCTATACGGCCACCCCGTCGGGGCGCTCGCCCTCCCCGGACCTGCGGTGGGCTTCGCTCGCGGCGCTCGCGGCCGAACCGGTCTCCGGCGCGACGCTCAAGATCCTCCGGGCGAACGGTCCGGGCCTTCCCTCCATCAGCGGGAGCGCGCCGAAGGCGAGGTCGAAGCCGGCGCCGTAGGCCAACCACGCGGTGGTCACGATTCCGATCGGCCCGCGAACCCCGGCCCACCCCATCGCGACGAGCACCACCGCGGTGATCGCCGCCGGGGGGTAGAGCGCGAGCCGAACCGCGGGAACGAGACGGACCGACCCGCGAACCGCCCTGCCGACCAGGAATCCGCCGACGACCCCCGCACCGAGCGCCCACGCCTCGAGCCAGCGCAGGAACTCGGTCTCGATCCCCCCGAGCCTCCGCCATGGGGAGGCGACCGCCCACAAGACGAGGATCCAGGCGCAAAGCCACGCATGACCGGCGGCGACACGGACGAATTTTCTCGACAAGGGACACGCTTCCCGAGGAGGCGGGAAACGGGACGCGGCGAATCTGCGCCCCGGAGGAGATCCGGGCAAGGACGCCGGTTTCCGGCGGGCAACCCCGCGGATGCCGTGTCCGCATGATCGGGGGGCGCCGCGCAATCGGCACCCTCCCGTCGCGCCGGGCGGGGGTACGTTCGGCGCAGCGAAACGGGGGGGCCTATGAGCCCGGATCGCGCGTTGGAACATTGGCGTCTGGTGGAGGAGCACCTCCCGCAGGTGCGCCGTCTCGCGAGGAGCTTCCGCGGCCTGCGCGTGTCCACCGAGGATCTCGCCGCCGAGGGGGTGCTCGGCCTGTTCGAGGCCGCCTCCCGTTTCGACCCCGGGCACGGGGTCAAGTTCTCGACGTACGCCTCGTGGTGGATCCTCAAGCGCATGCGCGAGACCCTGGCCGCGAACACGTCGATCGTGCGCCTGCCGCGCCACCGGCGGGAGGACGGCACCCCGCGCCCCTCGATCCGGGACGTCTCCCTGGAGGACCCGGTCCGCTTCGGGGCGACCTTGTCCCTTCACGACGTGCTCGCCGAGACGTCGACGCCGCGTCCCGACGAGCACCTGGTTCGCGAGGACGGCAGGCTGCGCGTCGAGCGCCTGCTGCGCGCGCTCCCGCCCCGGCACCGCGAAGTGCTCGAGCGCCGCTTCGGCCTCGACGGCCGCCTCGCCGAGCCGCTCGCCACGCTCGCGACCGAGTTCGGGCTGAGCCGGGAGCGGATCCACCAGATCGAGCGCGAGGCGATCGAGCGGCTGCGGCGGCTGCTGCGCCGCCGTCCCCCCGTGGCGTCCCCGAGGGCCGCGCGTCCACAATGCGCGGCCGATGGGTGACGTCCGCCGCCTCTGGATCGAAGGCCCGACCGGAAGACTCGAAGCGGCCCTGCGCTCCGCGGCGGCCCCGTGCGCGACCGCCGTGATCGCGCATCCGCACCCGCTCTACGGGGGCACCCTCCACAATCCGGTGGTCTTCCACGCCGACCGCGAGCTCAACCGGGCGGGGCTGATCACGCTCCGGTTCAACTTCCGCGGCGTCGGCGAGAGCGACGGCTTCCACGACGAGGGACGCGGGGAGATCGCCGACGTCGCGGCGTGCGCCGCGTGGATTCGCGGCCTCACCCCCGAGCTTCCGCTCGTGCTCGTCGGGTATTCGTTCGGATCGCGCTGCTCGATCCTGCACGCCCTCGAGGACCGCCGTGTCGCCGCGGTGGTCGCGGTCGGGCTCCCGTTGCGGGTGCTCGACCTCTCCGCGGTCGCCGCGCTCGACCGGCCTCTGGGGGTCGTTCAGGGCTCGCGCGACGCGTTCGGGTCCCCCGACGAGGTGCGGGCGCTCGCGCCCCGCGCGGACGTGCGCGTCCTCGACGGGGCGGAGCACCTGTTCCCCGGGCGCGCTCCCGACGCGGGGCGCGCGGTCGCGGAGGTCACGCGGGACCTGTTGTCGCGACTCGCCTAGCCTCGTACAGGGTCTTCGCCCGGTCGAGCGCCGCGAGAACGTTGTCGCAGATGTTCTCGGGGCCGATCCGCCGGTCGAACCCGCTGCGGGCCATCAGGGCGCGCGGCTGCGAAGGAGCCCCGCACACGATCAGCGAGCGCCCGGTCTCGTGAAGGCGCTCCGCGAGGTCCTCGAAGGCGAGCAGGCCCGTCGCGTCGATCGCCGTCATGTTCCGCAGGCGCAGGATCACGATCGGCGGCTGGGAGGCGAGGTGCTCGGAGACCGCGGCGATCTTGTCGGTCGAGCCGAACAGGAACGGCCCGTGGATCCGGTAGATCGCCACGTAGTCGGGAATGTCCTTGTCCTGGAGGGTGTGGGCGTACCCCTCCTTGACGTAGTCGTGGGTCACGCGCGAGACGGTCGTCGTCGTCGTCACGGTCCGCAGGAACAGGAACACCGCGAGGATCATCCCCGCCTCGACGGCGACGGTGAGGTCGGCGAAGACGGTGAGCGCGAACGTGACCGACCAGACGGCGATCTCGGGCCTGGTCAGGCGCACCAGCTCCGGGATCTGGCTCCACTCGCCCATCGTGTAGGCGACGACCATCAGGATCCCGGCGAGCACGGGCATCGGGATGTAGGACGCGAGCGGGGCCGCGAACAGGAGCACCGCGAGCAGGGTGAGCGCGTGCACGATCCCGGCGACGGGCGTCCTCGCGCCGGTCCGGATGTTCGTCGCCGTCCGCGCGATCGCGCCGGTGGCGGGCAGGCCTCCGAACATCGGAGACGCGACGTTGGCCACCCCCTGGGCGATCAGCTCGACGTTGGGGTTGTGCTTGTCGCCGCTCATGCGGTCGGCGACGACCGCGGACATGAGGGACTCGATCGCACCGAGCATCGTCACGGTGAGCGCGGGGCTGAGCAGGGCGAGCACGAGCTCGGGGCGGAACGACGGCAGGTCGAACGACGGAAGGCCGGTCGGGATGCCGCCGAAACGGCTTCCGACCGTCTCGAGCGGGAGGCCGGCCGCCCAGGTCAGGAACGTCCCCCCGAGCAACACGAGCACCGTCCCGGAGATCCTCGGAACGTAGCGGCGCAGCACGAGGATGACGACGACGCAGGATCCCGCGAGGACCGTCGCGAGCCACGACGCCGTCTCCGCGTGGGCCCAGAGCGCCTCCATGCGGCCGAGGAACTCGCCGGGAACGTGGTCGACCCTCAGGCCGAAGAAGTCCTTGAGCTGGGTGGAGGCGATCAGAACGGCGATGCCGTTGGTGAACCCGACGACGACCGGGCGCGGGATGAACTTGACGAGCGTGCCGAGGCCGGAGACGCCCATGAGCACGAGAAAGACCCCCGCCATCATCGTGCACAT
Organism: Candidatus Polarisedimenticolaceae bacterium; assembly: GCA_036376135.1. Classification (NCBI taxonomy): domain Bacteria; kingdom Pseudomonadati; phylum Acidobacteriota; class Candidatus Polarisedimenticolia; order Candidatus Polarisedimenticolales; family Candidatus Polarisedimenticolaceae; species Candidatus Polarisedimenticolaceae bacterium. The sequence goes on from DASVAW010000005.1 coordinate 8,451, forward strand.
GAACAGGCCGTCGACGCCGTGTTGCGCGACGATCCCCGACACGACGACCACGAACGCCCCGGTCGGCCCGCCGATCTGGCAGCGCGAGCCCCCGAGCGCGGAGACGAGGAACCCGGTCACGATCCCGCAGTAGATCCCGGCCTGCGGCGGCAGGCCCGAGGCGATCGCGAACGCCATCGCGAGGGGCAGGGCGACGAGGCCGACGGTGATCCCCGCCAGGAGATCGGCGCCGAAGGTCCGCGCGTCGTAGCCCGACTGCAGCGCGAGCACCGACTTGGGAAGCCAGGGTTTGAGGTCCAAGACGTCCCGCAACGTAGGACGCGCGGGGCGGCCCGGTCAAGTCGCCGCTGGTAGGATGCCGCGATGCGACGCCTGATCCTTCTCCTGACGGTGTTGTCCGCTTCCTCCGTTCCCGCCGACGAAGGGATGTGGACCTTCGACAACTTCCCTTCGAAGACGGTCGCGCAGCGGTACGGCTTCGAGCCCGACGCCGCGTGGCTCGAGGGGGTGCGCCTGGGGATGGTGCGACTCGGCGGATGTTCGGGGAGCTTCGTCTCCCCCGACGGACTCGTCCTCACGAACTACCACTGCGTGGCCGGCTGCGTGCAGCGGCTGTCCACCGCGGAGCGCGACCTCGAGAAGACCGGCTGGGTCGCGGCGAAGCCGGAGGAGGAGCTCGCCTGCAGGGAGAGCGAGATCACCCAGCTCGTCGAGATCCGCGACGTGACCGCGCAGATCCGCGTCGCGGTCGACGGTCTCGAAGGGGGCAGGTTCAACGACGCCCTGAAGGCCGAGAAGGCCAAGCTCGAGCGCGCGTGCGCCGTCGACGAGAAGACCCGCTGCGACCTCGTGAGTCTCTACCAGGGCGGGCTGCACCACCTCTACCGCTACCGGCGCTACGCCGACGTCCGCCTGGCGTGGGCCCCCGAGTTCGCGATCGGTTTCTTCGGCGGCGACCCGGACAACTTCAACTTCCCGCGTTGGAACCTCGACGCGGCGCTCCTGCGCGTGTGGGAGGACGGCAAGCCCGCGCCGACGCCGCACCACTTCCCCCTCGCCGCGGACGGCGCGCGCGAAGGGGACCTCGTCTTCGTCCCCGGGAACCCCGGCGGGACCTCGCGTCTGGACACGGTCGCCGACCTGCAGTTCGCCCTGGACTCCGTTTACCCCCGCACCATCCCCCTCCAGACGGAGCTTCGCGGCGTCCTCTCGGAATTCGCGACCCGCAGCCCCGAGGCCGAGCGCGTGAGCCGCAACGAGCGGATCTACCTCGAGAACTCGATCAAGGTGTGGCGACAGGAGCATCGCGCCCTCCTCGACGCCGAGCTGATGGCGGTCAAGACGCGCGAGGAGCGCGAGCTCCGCGAGCGCGTCGAAGCCGACCCGGAGCTGAAGGAGCGATACGGCGACGCCTGGGAGCGGATCGCGCGGGCCCTCGATGCGTACCGCCCCCTCGCCGAGCGCGCGGCGTACGTTTCCTCGACGTCCGGCTTCCGCGGCGACCTGTTCTCGTGGGCGCGCTCCCTGGTCCGAGCGGCGGCGGAGCTCCCCAAACCCGACGCGGAGCGCCTGCCGGAGTTCGCGTCGGCGCGGCTGCCCCGTCTGCGGCAGGGCCTGCTCGCCCCCAAGCCGGTGAGCGCCGAGCTCGAGGTCGCGCGGCTCTCCTACTCCCTCGAGGCCATGCGCCGCGCCCTCGGCCCCGACGATCCCTTCGTGAGGCGGGTGCTCGGCGCGCGCTCCCCGCGCGAGGCCGCGGAGACGTTCGTGTCGGGGAGCCGGCTCGGCGACCCCGCCGTGCGCAAAGCGCTCCTCGACGGGGGCCAGGCGGCGATCGACGCCAGCGAGGACGCCATGATCCGTCTGGCGGCCCTCGTCGATCCCGAGGCGAGGGCCCTGCGCCGCAGGATCGAGGACGAGATCGAGTCGGTCCTCGAGCGCAACCGGGAACGGGTCGGCAAGGCCCGGTTCGAGGTGTACGGCACGTCGGTTTACCCCGACGCGACCTTCTCGCCGCGACTGTCGTTCGGGGCGGTGCGCGGCTGGATCGAAAAGGGCGAGCCCGTCCCCCCCTTCACGACCCTGCGCGGCCTGTTCGCGCGGGCGACCGGACGCGAGCCGTACGCGCTCCCCGAGCGCTGGCTCGCCGCGAGAGATCGGCTGGATCTCGACACGCCGTTCAACTTCGTGACGACGAACGACATCACCGGCGGAAACTCCGGCTCGGCGGTCGTCGACCGCACCGCCCACGTCCTCGGCGTCGCCTTCGACGGAAACCTCCACTCGATCGGCGGAGAGTACCTTTACGACCCCGCGCGCAATCGGATGGTCGCGGTCGACGCGCGGGCGATCCTCGCGGCGCTCGAGAAGGTCTACGGGGCGAAGCGGCTGGCGGAGGAGCTCCGGAAGGCGATGCGCTAA
>DASVAW010000006.1 GCA_036376135.1 Candidatus Polarisedimenticolaceae bacterium
CGCTTGTGGACGTTCCCCTCTTCGCCGTATTCGTGGATGCGCGGCTCGGGGTTCCGGTACGCCTCCTCCGGCGTCGCACGCGTGGGCAGGATCTCGTAGTCCACCTCGATGAGGTCGAGCGCCTCGAAGGCGGTCGCCTCGTCGCGCGCGATCACGGCGGCGATGGGATCCCCCACGAACCGAACGCGGTCGCGGCAGAGCGGGTCCTCGTCCTGGGAGACGGGGAGGATCCCGAACTGAACCGGGAAGTGCTGCCCCGTCAGGACGAGGAGCACGCCCGGATGCGCCTCGGCCTTCGAAACATCCACCCGTTTCAGGTTCGCGTGCGGCACCTTCGAGCGGAGCAGCTTGCAGTGGACGGCGCGGGACATCACGACGTCGTCGGCGAATGTCGTCTGGCCCGTCACCTTCGCGCGGCCGTCCACGCGGCGGCGGGGGACGCCGACGATGTTGAGCTTCCCGTCGCTCATCGCTTGCGGACCTCGGCGGCGAGCGGGTCGCCGGTCTTCGCCCAGTGGTGCGCGTCCTCGCGTGAGGCTCCCTCGCCGCGCATCCGCGCGGCGGCGTCCTCGACCGCCTCGAAGATCTGGTTGTACCCGGTGCAGCGGCAGAGGTTCCCGGACAACGCGGAGGCGATCTGGTCGCGCGTGGGACTCGGGTTGTGCTCCAGCAGGTGCTTCGCGGTGAGCAGGAACCCCGGCGTGCAATACCCGCACTGCGACCCGCCGAGGTCCGCGAACGATTCCTGCAGCGGGTGGAGCTTCCCGTCGCGCCCCGCCATGCCTTCGATGGTCTCGACCGCGCGGCCGTCGCATTCGGCGGCGACGACGAGGCACGAGAGGACGGGCTTCCCGTCCAGGAGCACGGCGCAGGCGCCGCATTCGCCGAGCTCGCATCCGTGTTTGGTGCCGGTGAGCTGCAGGTCCTCGCGCAGGACCTCGAGGAGGGTCTTGTAGGGGGCGAAGGAGACTTCCGTCTCCTCCCCGTTGACCTTCAGGACGACGTGGAGATGTTCGGGCACCGGCGCCTCCGAGGGTCTACTGCTGGACGCCCTGCAGGGTCGCGGCGCCGCCGTCGAACTCGATCGAGCCGATCGTGGCCAGGTTCGAGTCGAGGGCGCGTGGGCCGCCGACCCCGCCGAACGTGAGGGTCGAGCTGCCGGTGGCCTTGACCCGGAAGGTGAGGCTCACGACTACGTTGCTCCCGGCGGGGACGCCGTTCCCGGGGCAGTTTCCGAGCTTCGTGACGCCGACCACCACCGACGTCACGCCGCCGGCGGTTTGCTGATTCGCCTGCAGGGCGAGGTTGTTGCCGGGGCACGCTACCAGGGTCGTGCCCGCAGTGGCCGAGGCCGCGACGAATTCGACGACCGCAGGATTCGAGATCACAACGTCGAAGGCCCAGCTGTAAATGTCGGAGCTCGTGGAGGGGCCGAAGAGGACGACCTGCGTGGTGACGTTCGCCCCGCTCGCCGATCCCTGGAGGAGCTTCACGCGGTTGCCGAGCTCGACGAGCGCGCTCTCCGAGAACACCGCGGTCAGGCCGGGGTTGACGACCCCTCCGTCGTCGGAGCCCCCTCCGCCGCAGCCGATGGACGGGATCGCCGCCGTCGAGAAGAGGAGCAGGAGGATCGGGAGCATCGGTCGTCGGGGCTGGGTCATCGCGGGCCTCCGTGTCCCCTCAGGATACGTCGGTTGGCGGCGGCTCACCCGAGCCCGTGCCGCTGCGCCGTCTGCCCCGGCCGCCCCGCCGCGAGCGCCGGCGGCGTCGGGGCTCCTCGGCGGCGGCTGCCGCGGCCGCCGCCGGTCGCGGCTCCGCCGGGGCCGTCGCGGCGACCGCTCCCGCGCCGTACCGGTCGGTGTCGTGGGCTTCCGCCTCGAGCTGGGGCACCGAGGGGAGCGCGGCGAAGAAATAATCGTCCGACCAGACCGGCGGGAGCGCCGCGGATGGAGCGGGCTCGGCAGGCGCTTCGCGGGGAGGGGTGGCCGGCGCACCCTCGGTGCGGCCGCGACCGCGCCCCCCGCGGCGACGACGTCGACGGCGCCCGCCGCGTTCGGCCCCCTCGCCCTCGCCCTCACGTTCGACTTCGGGGGCGGCGGCGCGCGCGGCGGGCTCGGCGCGTTCCGGTCGCGGCGGGCGGCGTTCCCCATCGTGGGAGGACTGCGACGTCCAGAAGGTGAGGGCTTCCTGGAAGTCGCCGCCGTGGGCGGCGGCGAGGACCTCGAGAATGTGGATCGCGTCGGGGAACGCGGGGCGGCGGACGATCGCGAGGCGCAGCCCCTTGCGCACGTCGCGCGCGGGGATCATCCGCTGCAGCGCGAGGAAAGTCTGACGGCACCGCTCCTGGTCGCGACGCGACATCCGCAGGCGCAGGGCGAGCGGACGCAGCCGGTCGTCCACCGCGTCCCGCACGGCTCCGAGCTCGCGCGGCGGCCTGGCCGTTCCGTCGGCGCTCCAGCCGAGCGCCTCGTGGAGCGGCGCGAGGAGCAGCCACGTGAAGATCTCTCCGGTGGAGATCGCCGTCGCGTCGGCCCGCGCGTCCGCGGCATCGAGAAGGCGCGCGAGCAACGCGCGCGCGGCGTCGTTCCCGCGGTAGGCGGGAACCAGCTCCGGAAGGATGACGTCGAAGACCCCGGTTTCGAACAGGAGGTCGAACGACGGACGGCCCGCGCGACCGCGCACGAAACGGTTGATCTCCTCGAGGATGCGCGGCGGGGCGGCCTTCGGGATCTCGCCCCGCGTGCGGTCGATGGCGGCGCGGGTTCCGGCCTCGATCGAGAAGTCGAGACGGGCGGCGAACTTGATCGCCCGCAGGATCCGGATCGGGTCCTCGCGGAACCGCACGTCGGGGTCGCCGATCGTCCGCACGAGGCGACGGCGCAGGTCTCCCAGGCCGTCGGCGTGATCGAGGACGTTCCCGGTGTTCACGTCGTAGAAGAGCTGATTGATGGTGAAGTCGCGGCGCACCGCGTCTTCCTCGGGGGTCCCGAAGACGTTGTCGTCCCGGATCAGCAGGTCCTCGGCCGCCTCGGGGTCGTCGTCCCGGACGTCGCGCGCGCGGAAGGTCGCGACTTCGAGGATCTTGCCGTTCTGGAAGTAGACGTGGGCCAGCCGGAATCGCCGGCCGATGATCCGGCAGTTCGAGAAGAGACGCTTGATCTGGCGCGGCGTCGCGGAGGTGCCGATGTCGAAGTCCTTGGGGCTCCGGTCGAGCAGCAGGTCGCGGACGCACCCGCCGACGAGGTAGGCGGTGTGGTCGAAGCGCGTCAGGCGCTTGAGGGTCCGGACGGCGTCGGGGTCGAGGTCCCCCTCCGAAATCGGACGGTGGACGACCGAGGGGCCGTGATGGACCTCGGGCCGCGCCTCCACGCCCTGCGCGGGCGGCGGGTCGGGTTCGTCGCTCATGGGGTTCGGGGACGTCTTGGGAAGGAACAAGTCCCGCAATCGCTTCAGCATCCTCGGTCCGGCCGCCTCCGAGGGCGGGGGGCCACTATACCGCAGCAGGTCACGAATCCGCGGGGTCAGGGCCGCCGGAAGATCTTGCGGTTCGGATCCAGCTCGACCCTGAGGGGCTCGAAGGGCAGGTCGTAGACCGCCTGGAACCGCGCCGTCTCCAGGTTGATCGTCTCGCGGTGCTGCTCCCCGGGGCCGTGGAAGACCACCTCCACCGGGATCGCGTAGGTCCCGGTCTTCTGCACGAGGGTCAGGTCGACGCGCCAGCCGCCGCCGGCGCCGGGGAAGGTGCGGATCGACGCGTCGAGCTCCGGGGAGCCGCGCCCCTCGAACCAGTCTTCGAAGGGGCGGGTGAGGCTCCGCTGCGTCTCCCGCTCCATCGCCTCGCGGATGTCGGCGAGTCGGATGGGCGCCCCGACCGGTCGCTCGAACAGGCCGCGCAGCGCCGCGAAGAAGCTCCGGTCGTCGACCGACAGGCGGATCATGTCCGGAGCGGCCGAACCCTTGCCCCGGAGGACGGTCTCGGGCGTGTCGGCCGCCGCGCGGGCGAGCGGGACGTCCCCGGACAACATCTCGAAGTAAGCGCGGCGCAGGCGCAGGATATCGGCCGGGAGCGGCAGCGCCCGGTCGCGCGCGAACACCCCCGATTGCCACGACGCCCAGGCCTCCATCCACGGTCCGTCGCCCGCAAGGCGCTCGCCGAACCACTGCCCCGACAGCAGGTCCGCGCCGTCCGAGGCGTTCTCGACGGGCACGTCTGCGGGAACGGCCAGGAAACCGCCGGCGCGGGCGCGGGCGTCCGCCTTGGGAATCAGCGCGAGGTTGAATCCGTCGAACGGGTAGGGGGCGAGTGCGCCGGACAGCCACGCCAGTCCGTCGCGGAGGCGTTCGGCGATCTCGGCGACGCGGACCGCGTTCCCCGGAGCAACGAGGACGCGCAACGGCTTTCCGAGGACCTGCGTCGTCGTCAGCTCGAGCCCGGGGCCCCCCGCGATCGCGAGCGTCCGCACCGGCTTGGCGGTCTTCCAGCTCCAGACGCCGTCGAGGGGTTTCCCTGCGGGGGATCCCGGGGCGAGCACACCCCATCCCTTCGGCGCGCGCACCGTGACCGCGGCGAGGCCCCACGTGTTCGCGAGGGCGGGGTACCAGGCATCCCAAGGTCCGAGCACCGCGCGCTCGGGGGCCACCCTCGGGTCCTTCCCGCGCATCGGGCGCCCGCTCACCAGGAACGAGACGGTCCGGAGTCCGTCGAGGGGAGGATCGAGGGTGACCACGATGTCCGGACCGGAGCGCCGGTGCTCGACGACCCCCGCATCGGCCGAGGTCCGCTCGACGACGAGCTCCTCGGAGAGCCGGAACCGCAGGGTCGGCGTCTGGCGCCCCTCCACGGTCATCGACGCACGCTCCTCGATGTTCCCGGAAGAGGGGTCCAGCCGGACGTCGAGCTCCATCCGGACGATCCGGGGCCCCTCCGCGGCCGGCGGGGTGCGGTCGGGCTCGACATCGACCTGGGGAGGGGCCGTTTGGGACCCTGCAGCTAAGACCAAGACACCAAAGACGTTAAGGAGCATGCCGGAAACCTACCACCAACTCGCCGCGGATGCTCCCGGTCGGTGTCGGGGAACCCCACGGATGAAGAAAAAAGACTGGCCTACTCTGAAAAGCTTAAGTACTTTCAGCCCAGGTCGAACGAAAGGCCGGAGGGCTTATGGTCGCTCGTGACCTCATGAAGACCGCCGTGGTGACCATCTCGGAGGATTGCCTTCTCTCGGAGGCCTCCGGGCTCTTCGTGGAGCACCACGTGAACGGCCTGCCGGTCCTGGATCGGCGCGGGCGCCTGGTCGGCGTCGTGACGCAGCAGGACGTCTTCCTCGGCGCGGCGACCCGCACCGAGATTTTCGGCCTGCGCCGCGAGCCTCGGGTCCGCGACGTCATGACGTCCCCGGCGATCGCGGCAAGCGAGGAAACCGACGTCGCCGACGTGTGCCTGCTGATGTCCCGGCTCGGCGTCCACCGGATCCCGATCGTGCGGGACGGGCGCGTCACGGGGATCGTGTCGTCGATCGACGTCTGCCGCGCCGTCGTCGAGGGGTCGATCGCCGTTCCCGTTTGACGCTTCGGCCGTTGCCGCCGTCGGCACCGTCCGCTAGAGTCCGGCGTCCATGCGCGCCAAAGACCTCATGCACCACCCCGTCGTCACGGTCCGTCAGGACGAGAGCATCGCGGCGCTGTGCGACCTGATGCAGCAAGCCCACGTCAACGGCGTTCCCGTCGTCGACGAGGACGGCGACGTCGTGGGCGTCGTCACCGAGGAAGACGTCATCTACGGGACGATGGGATCGGGCGGACCCGAAGGTCGCGTGCGGGCCGGGGGCCCCGCGTCCTCCGAAGGTCAGCTCGTCCGCGACATCATGACCTCGCCGGCCGTCTGCGCCGACGAGGACACGGACATCGTGGAGATCTGCCGGATCATGTGGCGGATGCGGATCCACCGCATTCCCATCGTCGCCGGGGGAAAGCCGGTCGGCATCGTCGCCGCGCTCGACCTCGTCCGCGCGATCGCGGAAGGCGAGATCCGTCCTTGAGCGCCACGCAGGTGATCGCGCTGCTCAACTCGCTCGCGACGGGGGATCTCGACGCGCTGCGGGCCAAGCTCGAGGAAGCGGGGCGCGCGTGCGGCGAGCTCGGCCGGGACGATCTCGCCGCCGCGCTGGACGAGGCGAAGGCCTCGCTCGTCGCGTGCGACCTGAAGACCTTCCGTCGCCGCGTCGAGATGGTCGTCTCGAAGCTCGGCCATCTGCGCTGATGGCGGCGCCCCCGCGTCGGCGCTTCCGCGTCGCGGCGGTGCAGATGACCTCCACCGCGGACTCCGCCGCGAACCTGAAGGCGGCCGAGAGGCTCGCGCGTCGCGCGGCGCGCGAGGGGGCGGATCTCGTCGCCTTCCCGGAGAACTTCGCGTTCCTGCGGCGCGAAGGAGAGCCGATTCCCCGCGCGCGCGCGCTGGGCGAGGGCCCCGCGAAATGGGCGGCCGGACTCGCGAGCGATCTGGGCGTCTGGGTCCTCGCGGGCTCGGTCGCGGAGCGCGCGCGTGCGCGCGGGCGCGTGCACAACACGAGCGTGCTCGTCGCCCCCGACGGTCGCTTCGTCGCCGTCTACCGCAAGATCCACCTGTTCGACGCGCGCGTCCCCGGAAGCGGGACCCTGCGCGAATCGGAGGCCGTCGCCCCCGGTCGCGAGGTCGTCGTCGCGGACACGCCGCTCGGCCGGCTGGGGTTGAGCATCTGCTACGACCTGCGGTTCCCCGAGCTGTACCGCGCGCTGACGGCGAGGGGGGCGCAGGTGCTGTTCGTGCCCTCCGCGTTCACGCACTTCACCGGCTCCCATCACTGGGAGACGCTGCTGCGGGCCCGCGCGATCGAGAACCAGGCGTGGGTCGTCGCGCCGGCGCAGACCGGCCGCCACGGCCCGAGCCGCCGCTCGTGGGGGCGCACGATGGTGATCGACCCCTGGGGCGCCGTCGTCGCCCGCCGCGAAGGGGGGACGGGGATCGTCGTCGCCGACGTCGATCTCGATCGGGTGGAGGCGGTGCGCGACGCGATGCCCTGCCAGTCCCACCGACGGCTTTGACACTCCGAACCGCGGTCTGGTAGCGTTCGCGCGCTTCCCCACGGAGGTTCCCGTGTTCTGCCCTGTCTGCCGGGACGAGTTCCGTTCCGGCTTCACCCGCTGCGCGAACTGCGACGTCGCCCTCGTCGAGCGCCTCGACTCCCCGCGCCCCCGGACGGACGCGCCGCTTCAGGTGCCCGCCGCGAAACCGGGCGAGCCGAAGGTGAACTACTGCGGCTTCCTCGAGATCGACGAGGCGCTCATGGCGCGTCGCGCGCTGGTCAAGCACGGGATCGCCGCGGAGATCCTCGTGCGGGACGGCGAGGGACCCGACGGGGTCGAGGAGTACTGGCTGCGCGTGGCTGCGTCGCATTTCGCCGCGGCGCAGGCCGTCCTGGGCTACGACGAGGCGGACGGCGTGCACGCCGACGTCGAGGTCGAGAAGGTCGCCTGCTCCGCCTGCGGGGGCGAGGTGGACGAGGACGCCTCGCGTTGCCCGCATTGCGGCGAACGGTTCGAGGACTGAGGTGCCGCGCGTCCGCACCGTGCTGCTCGACGCGGGCGGGGTGCTGCTCGACCTCGACTACCGGTTCGTCCAGCGGCTGATCGCCGCCCGAGGGTGCGACGCCGACGTCGCGACCCTCCAGGAGTCCGAGGCCCACGCCCGGACCTCCATCGAGCGACGGGTGCGGGAGGGCGGTCGCAGCAGCGAAGCCTGGCGCGACTATTTCCGTTACCTGCTCTCGCGCGTGGGAGCCGACCCCGGCTGGACCGAGGAGGTCATCGACGTCCTCTGGGACGCCCACCATCGGGTCGGACTCTGGACGGTCGCCATCGACGGCGCCGTGGAGACGGTCCGGGAGCTGCGGCAGGCCGGCTACAAGGTGGGCGTGGTGAGCAACGCGGAAGGGCGCGTCGAGCAGGACCTGCGGTCGGCCGGGTTCGACGGGTTGCTCGAGACCGTCGTCGACTCCCACGTCGTCGGCGTCGAGAAGCCCGACCCCCGGATCTTCGCGATCGCGCTGGAACGGCTCGGCGCCGAGTCGTCGTCGTCGGTGTTCCTCGGCGACGTGCCCGCGGTCGACGTCGAGGGGGCGCGCGGAGCCGGGATCGCGCCGATCCTCCTCGATCGGCACGGCCTCTACCCCGACGCGCCCGCCCCGCGCCTGCGCACGATCGCCGAGCTACCCGCCTACCTGGCCTCGCTTCAGCCGCTCGAGTAACGCGTACGGCCTCGGGTTGGCCGGGCTCAGCGCGACCACGCGCTCGAGGTGCTCGATCGCCTCTTCACGTGCGCCGCGCCGCGCGAGGAGCACCGCCAGGTTGTAGCGGGCCTGCGCGTAGTCCGGCCAGATCGCCACGGCCCGCGCGAGGGCCGCCTCGGCCTCCGTGTCGCGTCCGGCCTCCTCGAGGAACATCCCGGCGCCGGCCTGGAGCTTGGCGGATCGCGGCTGCGCCGCCGCGTCGGTCGTGGCGAGCGTGAGGTTGTCCTTCCACGCGGGAATGCGCGCGAAGCCGCGTGCGGCGAGCGCGAAGGACAGGGCGACGACGGCCGCCGCGACGAGCGAACGCCGCCCCGTCGCCCTCGCCGCCGCCGCCGCCGTGTGCCCGACGAGAAGGCATGCCCCCAGGGACGGGAGATACGCCTGTCGCTCGGCGAGGATCGTTCCGCTGGCGAAGAGCAGATTGGAGGAGGGGAGGAAGAAAAGAGCCCACGCGGCGAGCGCCAGCACGACCGGACGCGACCGCCGCCGCCAGGCCGCGACGCACGCGGCGACTAACGCGAGCGCGAAGAGGATGCCGGCCCACGCTCTCGGATCCGACAGCGATCGGACGACCGGGAGCGCGTCGAAGGAGTAGTCGCTGACCAGGCGCTGCGGCCAGAGGAACAGCCCCAGGTGGATCCCCTGGCACCACAGCGCGGTGGCGGCGCGCGCCGCCGATCCCGCGGTCGCCGCGGGGTTGTCGAGGAAGATCGCCGATTCGGCGCCGCGCAGGCCGCCGAGGGCGTTCCAGCGCAACGCGAGCGCCGCGGCCATCGCGACCGCGTAGGCGGGCCAGGGACGACGCGGGCGCTCCCCGTCGGGACGCAGGGCGTCGTCGAGGGCGAAGAGCGCGGGGGCGAGGATCGCCGACTCCTTAGAGAGGACGGCGAGAAGCCACAGGCCGGCGGCGATCGCGGGACGCCCCTTCCGGTGGGCCAGCCACGCCGCGAGCACCCCCGCGGCGGCGAGGAGCTCCGATCGGCCGGAGACGTTCGCGAACGCCTCGACGTGCACGGGGTGGGTCGCGAAGACGAGGCCACCGAACAGGGCGGTCCCGTAGACGGTCCCTGCGCGGCGGAACGCGAACCACGCCAGTGCGGCGACGAGGGCGTGCAGCCCGACGTCGACGGCGTGGAACCCCGCGGGGGACGCGCCGGTCGCCGCTCGGTTCACCGCGAAGGAGGCGACCGTCACCGGCCGGTAGAGGCCGTGCTGCTCGCCGGGGAGGTCCCAGTAGGGCCGGGTGAACAGCGTCGGGACGTTCGCGAGCGAGCGGATCGCGGGGTTGTCGCGCACCTGCGCGACGTCGTCGAGGGTGAAACCGTTGCCGACCGCGGGCGCCGCCGCGAGGGCCGCGGCGGCGGCGACCAGGAGAGGCCACCGCGCCGCGACCCGATCGCTCATGCGGAGGTTCGGATCAGAAGGTGTACGCGTAACCGGCGAGCAGGGTGAAATCCGGCGAGCCGTCGGTCAGCCCGAAGCCGAGGGCCCCGCGGAAGATGCCGCGCTTGGCCGGGCTCCAGTTGACCCCCGCGAGAATGCGCGTGTCGGAGTCGAGGTCCTCGAAACGCGCCGTCTCGAGCGCCATCTCGCCGACGAACGACAGCTGCTGTGAGAGCGGGAGGATCAGGCCGAGGCCCAGCGACGCCGAGGTCTTGCCGTCGATGTCGATCCCGGGGCCGAGGCTGCCGTCGTTGTTCAGGCGCACGCCGACGTTCGCGGTGAACGTGGCGTTGGGGAGCTTGTGACGCAGCGAGCCGAACGCCTTGAGCGAGAACGCGTCCGTGCCGAGGCCCGAAGTCTCGTCGCCCGTCGGGACGGTGACGAGACCGCCCGCGGCGAACGCGGTGTTCTGGTACGTGCCGAAGCTCCACTTGCCCCACGCCTCGAGATCGGTGGCGCCGGAGCCGTCCGGGATGTCGTCGGGGGCGCTGGTGCTGCCGAACCCCACGCGGCCGCCGATTTCGAGGTTCTTGATCGGGTTGATCGCGAAGACGCCGCGCAGCACGGTCCGATCCCAGGGGAGATCGTCGCTGCCGTCCGAGTACTCGAGCTGGCCTTCCCACCACTGGCGGTTGGCGATCGTCGCGTCCTCGGCGAACGACAGGAACAGCCGGTCGGCGCCGACCGGGGACTGGGCCAGCGCGGCTCCGCACGAGAGCGCCGCGAGAGCGAAGACCACCGCGTACTTCCAGATCCGCATCTTCAGAGACTCCTTTCCCCTCAACCTCGGGCCGCATTGTTGCATCCGGAGTGGGGATGTCAAT
>DASVAW010000007.1 GCA_036376135.1 Candidatus Polarisedimenticolaceae bacterium
ACGAAGCTGGTCATACTCCCCCCGCACACAGGCTTCCGGTGTGGAAAGAAGTACCGCCGAGGCCAGGCAACGGCAAAAAAAAATCGCGGGAACGGCCGATCTTGGGTCAGTCTTCCCAGCCGGCATTCGAGCGCTCGCAGGAACGAGTTGAGTGGCGATCCGGTTTCCTGTATTCAACCCTCCGTTGTTCCCTTCGCCCCCCGACCCGCCCGGTGCCGAGGTACGTTCCGGCGTCCCGCCTCCTCGGGAGCTCTGTCCCATGTCGCCGATGAAGCGAGTCCCCACGGGCCTGTACGGCGATCTCGTGGAGGACCTGAGCGGGTTGCTGGAGTCCGCCCGCCGGGCGGCCGCGCGTTCGGTCAACACGGTGATGACCGCCACGTACTGGGAGGTCGGGCGGCGGATCGTGGAGTACGAGCAGCGGGGAAAGGACAGGGCGGAGTATGGAGCCGAACTCCTGAAGCGTCTGAGCGACGATCTGACTCGCCAGTTCGGGCGCGGGTTCTCCCTCCGCAACCTGCAGCAAATACGAGCGTTCTACGCTACGTACGCCGCTGCGGGAATTTCGCAGACAGTGTCTGCGAAATTCAGCCAGCGCTTCCCCCTCCCCTGGTCCCACTACGTCCGGCTCCTCCGGCTCGACAACCCCCTGGCCCGCCAGTTCTACGAAGCCGAAGCTCTCCGCGGCGGCTGGACCGTGCGCCAGCTCCAGCGGCAGATCGACTCCCAGTACTACGAGCGCGCGGCGCTTTCGAAGAACAAGGAGGCGATCCTCTCGCGGCCGGCGCCGCCCGACTCGCCGCCCACCCACGCGGCCGACGAGATCCGCGACCCGCTCGTGCTGGAGTTCCTCGGGCTGAAGGACGAGTACTCCGAGTCCGACCTCGAGGAGGCGCTGATCCGCCACCTCGAGGAGTTCCTCCTCGAGCTCGGCGGCGACTTCGCCTTCGTCGCGCGGCAGCGGCGGCTGCGGGTGGGGGACGCCTGGTTCCGGATCGACCTGCTGTTCTTCCACCGGCGCCTGCGCTGTCTCGTCGTCATCGATCTCAAGCAGGGGGAGTTCACAGCATCCGACGCCGGGCAGATGAATCTCTACCTCGCCTATGCCCGCGAGCACTGGACCCACCCCGACGAGAACCCCCCGGTGGGGCTGGTCCTCGCCTCCGCCAAGGACGAAGCGGTCGCGCGTTACGCGCTCGACGGGCTCGAGGACGCGATCCTCGCGAGGGAGTACCGGCTGGCGCTCCCCGACGAGGAGACGCTGGCGGAGGAGATCGCGAAGGCGAGGCGGAGGGTGGAGGGGCGAGCCGCCTCGCCAATGTGACGGATATCACGGACTCCGCCCGCCCCACCCCCTTACGATGGGGGTACCCGATCGCCAGCGTCGACGACCGTGGTTTCGGGGGCCCCGCCATGCGTACCACCTCAAGTCGCAGCTTCGTCTCGACGTTCCTCCTCCTCGCGTCGGTCGTCGCGGTACCGGCGGCCGCCGGCCCGCGGATTCCCTCCCGTTTCGTCCCCGGGGACGCCGCGGTCTCCCCGGCGGTGCGAAACCAGGTGACGCCGTTCCTCTCCCGCGGCGGGAGCACGGTCCTCGCGCTGTGGTCCGACGATCGCGCGAACGACACCGGGGCCTACGAGGGGGAGACCTCGTGGGACATCTACGGGATGCGGTTCGACGCGTCGGGGAACGCGCTCGACGCGCTGCCGATTCCGATCGCAACGGGGCCGGCGTCCCAGCGCAGCCCCCGGGCGGCGTGGAACGGCACGAATTGGCTCGTGGTCTTCGAGAGCGTCGACTTCGGCGGGACCGGCTACTACCAGGCCTCCCTCGAGGCGCTGCGCGTGGCCCCCGACGGCCGGGTGATCGATCCGAAGCCGATCAAGATCTACAACGACACCCCGGTGGGCTCCACCTGGGCGGTCGCGTCCGACGGCGCGGGATGGGTCGTCGTCAACCAGGGGACCTCCGTCACGAGCGACCTCGTCGGCTCCCGGATCTCCGCGGACGGGGTGCTGCTCGACCCGGGGCCGCGCAGCCTCGTGAAGGCGACGTATTACCTGCGCGGCAACGTCCGGCTCGAGTTCGCCGGCGGGGTCTTCCTGCTGACCTACGAGGAGTCGATGACGGGGTACGACCCGACGAACGCGATCCGGTTCGATGCCGGGCTCAACCTGCTGGATGGAGCGCCGTTCGGGCTCGCCCCCGCCCCTCTCTCCCGGCTTGCCTCGAACGGGAGCGGCTTCTACGCGGTGTGGAACGAGCAGCTCCCGGACTACACGATGGCGGTGAAGGGGACCCGGATCGGAACGAGCGGCCAGAAGCTCGACGGCGCCGGGGTGAACGTCT
This sequence comes from Candidatus Polarisedimenticolaceae bacterium, assembly GCA_036376135.1. Classification (NCBI taxonomy): domain Bacteria; kingdom Pseudomonadati; phylum Acidobacteriota; class Candidatus Polarisedimenticolia; order Candidatus Polarisedimenticolales; family Candidatus Polarisedimenticolaceae; species Candidatus Polarisedimenticolaceae bacterium. Next base: position 2,351 of record DASVAW010000007.1, read on the forward strand.
CCGGGCCGAACCCGCCGGCGGCCTACACCACGACGAGCGTGACGTGGGACGGCTCCAACTGGAGGGTCACCTGGGGAGCCGCGGACGCCACGCGCGTCGCGCGCGTGAGCGGCTCGGGGCAGGTCCTGGATCCCGGCGGCGTGGCGGCGCCCGGCCCGAAGTCGGGGATCTCGGCGAGCGCCGGCAACGGGACGGTGCAGCTGGCGTGGTCGGAGTTCGCGAACGGCAACGAAGACACCTATTCGGCCCACGTGGATTCGGGGAACGCCGCAGGCCCGAACCGGACGCTCTCCGCCGGCGCCCCCACGCAGATGCGGGTCGACGTCGCGACGAACGGCAACGGCTTCATGATGGTCTACCGATCGAGCTCCGCATCGCGGAACCGCGTCCTGGCTCAGCCCCTCGACGCGAACGGCAACCCCACGACGGTCGAGCCGATCGAGCTGGACGCCGCCACCTCCACCAGCTACCCGGGGTCTCCGAGCGTCGCGTGGAACGGATCGCTGTACCTCGCGGCGTGGAACAACGCCGGCGGAGTGGTCGCCCGCCGCGTTCAACCGAACGGGGCGCCGCTGGATGCCGCCCCGACCGTCGTGATGAACCCCGGCTTCGGCCCGGTGGACGTCGAGGCGCTCGGCGGCGATTTCCTCGTGGTCGGGCTGCGGTGCGGCATCAACTGTGAATACGTCAACCCGATCGCGGCTCGCGTCCGCGGCGCGGACGGCGTCGTGCTCGACACGACCCCGATCGGGATCAGCGGCACCTTCAGCAGCAACGTCCGCGTCGGCGCGCTTGGCGGCCGGTGGCTCGTCGTCTTCCAGGACAACGCCACGCACGACAACCCCTACGCCACGACCGACGGCGTCTTCGTCGACGCCGGCGGGGGCAAGGCTCCGGAGTTCACGATCCACGGGCCCTACTCCTCGGCCGGCGGCAACGGCATCTTCGGGATCGGCCTCGCCTCGAGCGGGAGCGTCGCGCTCATGGTGCAGTCGCAGGAGCTCACCTCCGGCGTCGAAACCGACCTCCTCGGCCGGCTCATCGACCCCGACGGCACGGTGCACCCCGCCGTGAACCTCACGCCGTGGAAGGACGATCAATACCGCCCGCGCGCGGCGTGGGACGGCGCGCAGTTCGTCGTGGTCTGGCAGGATCAGAAAACCGCCCTCGGCGGTGACTGGAGCCTCGAGCAGATCGACGCCCGCAGCGACCTGATGGGGATGCGGATCACTCCCTCCGGGTCGATCGTGGACCCGCAGGGGTTCGTGGTCTCGAACAGCCCGGTGGGCGAGACGTACCCCAACCTCGCGGCGACCGGGGGCAGGACGCTGATCGCGGGATCGTACGTCCGGAACACGTCCCCCTTCGTGAGCTACCGGATCGGCTACGAACTCTATGGGACCGGGGGAAACGCCTGGCCGGTCGCCTCCGCGTCGGCCGCGCCGACCGCCGGGGACGTGCCGCTGACGCTGAGCTTCAGCTCGACGGGGAGCTCGGATCCGGGGGGCGGCGCCGTTTCGTACGCGTGGGACTTCGGAGACGGCGCGACCTCGACCGAAGCCGATCCCGACCACCTGTACGCGACCGGCGGACCTTACGTCGCGACCCTCACGGTGACCGACCTCGCGGGGGCGGCGAGCGTGCAGACGCTCCTCGTGAACGTGCTCGAGCCGAACCTCCCGCCGGTCGCTGCGTCGTCGTCGAACGTGAGCTCCGGCCCGGCGCCGCTCGACGTCATCTTCTCCGCGAGCGGGACGTACGATCCCGACGGGTTCGTCGGCAACCTCGAGTGGACGTTCAGCGACGGCGGGAGTTACTGGGGCGCGACCGCCTACCACACCTTCGAACAGCCGGGAACGTACCAGGCGAGCGTCACCGCGTTCGACGGGCGCGGCGGCACCGGCTCGACGGCGCCCCTCACGATCACGGTGGGACCGCCGCTCCCGCCGGCGGCGCCGAGCTCGCTGAGCGCGATCGCGTTCACCCCCGACTGGATCAACCTCACCTGGACGGACAACGCGAACAACGAGGACGGATTCAAGGTCGAACGTTGCCAGGGAGCCGCCGCGTACTGCGGCGCAACGCCCTCGGCGTGGGCGCCGCTCGCGACCACGGGCCGGAACATCGACTACTACGGCGACACGGGACTGCCCCCGACGACGACGTTCAGCTACCGCGTCCGCGCCTACAACGTCAGCGGCGATTCCCCGCTCTCGAACATCTCGACGGCGACGACGCCGACCGAGCCGCCCGTCGCCGTCAACGCGCCGTCCGTGCTGAACGGCCCCGCGCCCCTCGCGGTGACCTTCGACGGGCGCGGCTCCTACGACCCGGACGGGACGATCGTGTCGTGGAGCTGGGTTTTCGGCGACGGGGCATCCCAGAGCGGCGCGCTCGCGAACCACACGTACGCCGGCTCCGGGTATTTCTACACGACGCTCACGGTGACGGACGACGACGGGGCGACGAACTCCGCGTACGCGACGATCCACGTCGAGGAGGGAGGCGTCCGCTCCGTCGCGTCCGGCGACGGCGGGACGCCCTTCGGCGCGATCTTCTCGGGGACGTACCTCGACACGAGGACGCAGGACGGCCTTGCGGAGGTGCTGATCGAGTCGCAGCTCGGCGGCTCGCCCCCGACGCGGACGAGCGCGCTCGAACACGAGTGGTCGCTCACCGTCGCCGCGGGGGCGACGCAGACCTTCTACCTCGACGCGTGGCACTCCCCGAACGCGGAAGGGGACGATTTCCTGTTCGAATACTCCCGCGACCGCGTCTCGTGGACGCCGATGGTCACGGTAAGCGGCACGGTCGACTCCGGCACGCTGCAATCGTACGGGTTCGGCGGGGACGTGACGGGGACCCTCTGGGTGCGCACCCGCGACCTCGATCGCACGGCGGGGCGCGCGCAGCCGGACAAGGTGTACGTCGACGAGATGTTCGTTTCGTCGAGCATGTCGGCCGGACGATGCGGCGAGGTCGGCTCCGCCGCGGCGTTCGTCGGCCAGGCGTTGACGGTCTCGAAGGACCTGTACGGTCAGCTCTCCCTGAGCTGGGGTGCTTCGTGCGTCGCTACCGACAACGACTACGCCGTCTACCAGGGCCGGCTGGGCGAATTCGCGTCGCACGTCCCGGTGTTGTGCTCGACGGGAGGGGCGACCGCCGCGACGATTCCGGCGGCCGCCGGCGACGTCTACCTCCTGGTGGTCCCGAACGACGGCTACTACGAGGGGCGATACGGGTTGTCGGGCTCGGGCGCGGAGATCCCCGCGGGCCCGACGCGGTGTTACCCCGCCGCGGCGACGAGGGGCTGTCCGTAGCGATCCCTTCTACCGCCGCTCGCTCTCGGGAAGATCCTCGGGGAGCGGGGTCTCCTGCGGTGGCGCGCCCGTCGTCGCCTCCCACGAGACGAACGCCACGCCGTCGCGTCCGACGTGTTCCCCCGCGGCGCCGAGCGCGAGGAGGACCAGCCGCCCCGGTCCGCGGTTGAGGAGCTGGCGACGGAGCTCCGGGGCGACGCGGACGAGCTCCCCCGTGGCCAGATCGCGCTCGACCCCTTCGATCGCCAGGGAGAGGGTCCCCTCGAGCACGAGGTAGACCTCCTCCTGCTTCTCGTGCCGGTGGATCCTGCCGCGCGCGCCGGGGTGCATCCGGATCAGGTTCATCCCGAAACTCGTGACGCCGAGCTCGTCCCGGAGCCGCTGGAAACGCTCCGTCCCTTCCATCTCGAGTCTCGCCTGCGAAACGCCTTGCTGCATGGTGGCCTCCGTGGGGTCGAGTCTTCGCCTGTGCGTTCGTCCCGAATCCGCAACCTTCGGTGAAGACTTCCCCTTCTACCCTAGATCTCGCCGAACTGCGTAATCCGGACCACGCCGTCCGGGAAACGCGCGGTGATCTCGAGCTCGCCGCCCATCGCCTCGATGTAGGCCCGCAGCGTGCTGACATACATGTCGGCGCGACGCTCGATCCGAGAAACGTTCGACTGGTCGGTGCGGAGCCGTGCCGCCAGCGACTGCTGGGACAACTCGCGCGCGGCGCGGAGCTCGTGAAGAGGCATCTGCCGGGCGAGCTCCCTGGCCTGCGCCGCGGCACGCGCGCGGGCATCGGGTGACATCTTCGAGCGGAGCTTGCGGAACTTGTCAGCCATCCTCGTGTCCTTTCCGATGCAGCGTCTCGAGGTGTTCGTCGAGGAGCGCGTCGGCGATGGGGACGGCTTCCTCGTACCAGCGGTCGCGGCCCGTCTTGTCACCCCCGAACAGGAGGATCGCCGTTCGGCGAGGATCGAACGCATACAGCACTCGGAGGGGCCGCCCGTGGTGCTGGATTCGCAGTTCCCTCATGCGAGGGTGACGAGACGTCGCGATGCGGGAGGAGTGGGGGAACGGAAGGGCCGGGCCGAACCGCTCCAGGAGGCGAACGACTGCGTCCACCGAGATCTGTTCCTCCTCGTTCAGCGCGGCCCACCAACGCCCGAACACCGGCGTGTACTCGACATCCCAACCCACTCGAAGTATGCCTCCCAAAACATATGTTGTCAACGGCATCGTTGCGTGGCGTTGCACGAGTATTCGCCTCCGATTCGGCACGTGCGGGGAAGCACTGGAGTCGATTCCGGGGTTGCGGCTACGAAACCCCTACCGGAGCCGGGGGGACTTGACCCCTTGACCCGATCGCGCGATCCTCGTCGGCAGATCGACGGGAGACCATGCATGCGTCCCTTCGCCGCCCTCGTGCTCGAAGGAGGACGTGGCCCCTCATGAGCCACCGCGCCCGACTCCCCGAAGCGCTCTCCCAGGCCGAGGACCGCCTTCGGTCGATCCGCCGTCACGTGTCCGACCCGAAGCATCTCCCTCCCGCGGTCGGCGTCGGCCTCTCGGGAGGCGGGATCCGGAGCGCCACCTTCTGCCTGGGCGTCTTCCAGGCGCTCGCGCGCCTGCGCCTTCTCGGCTCGATCGATTACCTCTCGACGGTGTCGGGGGGCGGTTACTTCGGCTCGTTCTTCGGGCGGTTGTTCACGCGGACGTACGTCGAGGGGGTCGACGACGTCGCCACGATGCTGGAGGACCGCGAGACGGCAGCCGAGGGCAGGACCCTCCCCCCGGGCGTGCTCCGGTGGCTTCGCGAGAACGGCCGCTACCTCTCGCCACGCGGCGCCGGCGACCTGATGCAGATGCTCGCCGGGATCCTCCGCAACTGGGTCGCCCTCCACGTCTCTCTCCTCTCGCTCGTCGCCCTCGCGGCGATCCTGGTCGTCGCCGTGCGGGCGTGGGCCGAAGGGTCGCTCCCCGACGGCGCGGCCGCGTTCGCCCGGCCGGTGCCGCTTCCCGGAGGTTGGGGGCTGTGGTTGTCCCCGTGGTGGATCCTCCCCGCCGCGATCTTCGTTTTCGGTGCCTTCCCCGCGGGGGCGGCGTATTGGCTGCTCGAGTGGCCCTCGGCGCAGTCGGTCGCCAAGCGAACCATGGTCAGCTTCGGCTGGGTCGCCGTGGTGCTGGTGCCGGCCGCGGCCGTGGGGTGGATCGAGCTTCGCCTCCGGCGCTCCGGGGCGATCGGCGGCTGGCTGGCGCGGGATGTGGACGAGGCATTCGTCGTCTTCCTTCTGGTCGCGTCGCTCGTCGTCGTGCTCATCCGGATCTGGTCGCTCGCGGTCGCCGAGACGGCGTACTCGGGGCGGTGGAAGCCGTCCCCCCGACAGGTGCCGCCGATCCTCCCGACGTTGCTGTTCGCCGCCATCCTGGTCTGGCGCTTCGCGGTGGGGGACGAGACCACGACGGTCTTCGGCGGGCTGCTGCTCCTCGCGGTCGGCTTGGCGTGGGCCGCGGCCCGCATCGTCCTTCCCTCGTCGGGGCGCGCCGCGGAGACGGCCGAGGAGAAGAAAGAGCGGTCCGCGCCGGTCTACCGCGACGCCCTCGCCCGCAATCGGCTCACGACCTGGCTGCGCGTGGCGCTGTTCGCGACCGCAGGATCCCTCGCGATCGTGGTCGTCGACTCGATCGGCGAGTCGCTCTACCGCGGGAGCTCGATCGGCGGCGGCGGCGGGAACGAGGTGCGGCTCGTCACGATCGTTTCGGCGGTCGCGGCGCTGCTCGGTCCCGCCGCGAAGGTCCTGCCGCTGATCCTCGGCCGCCGCAAGAAGCGGCGCGGCGCGGTATTCCTCGACGCGGTGCTCGGGATCGTCGCCATCGTCGTCGTGGCGATCCTCCTCACGGGGGTGTTCGGGCTCGCCCACGCGGTGCGTTGGGGGTTCGGCCCCGCGGCGCCGCCGGGGGCGCAGGCGCCGGAGGGCCAGACCACCTGGCTCGTCGTGACGATCGCGATGCTCCTCCTGTACGCGCTCCTTTGCGGCGCCACCTGGAGCTTTCTCAACAGCTCGTCGCAGCTCCCCTTCTACAAGGCCCGCCTCGCCCGCGCGTACCTGGGGGCGAGCAACCCGCGCCGCGTCGGGACGGGCGTGGCGGAGGGGGAGGAGGGGGGCGTCGGGCAGGTCGTTCCGGGGGACGACGTCGGGCTGCTGGAGTATTTCGGCGTGCCGCGCGCGGACGGCGATGCCTTCTTCGGGACCGACGACACCGCGTTTCGCCGCGGCGCCCCGCTGCACCTCATCAACGTGACGATCAACGAGACGAAGGGCGGGAAGTCGCAGGTGCAGCAGCAGGACCGGAAGGGGCTCGGGATGTGCCTGGGTCCCTGCGGTATCCACGCGGGGGTGGAGGACCATCTCGTCTTCGACCGGGACACGGCCGCGTCGACCGGCCCCTCGACCGCGTGGGGGAATCCCGGGCCCTGGATCCCGGTCCGGTCCGAGCCCGCGACGGCGGAACGGTCGCGATTCCTGATCGACACCACGAGCGGAAAGGCGTGGGCAAGTCTCGAGCCCCTCACGCTCGGACACTGGATCGCGATCTCGGGGGCGGCCTTCTCGACAGGCACCGGGTACCGCACGAGCCTGGGGCTGAGCCTGCTCGCGGGGATCGGGAACGTCCGCCTGGGGTACTGGTGGGACAGCCGGCGGCTCGCGTCATGGATGGGGAACGTGCTGCTTTGGGTGCCGCGCCGCGTGTTCGCGGTGCAGTCGTACCTGCTGCAGGAGTTCCTCGCGCGGTTCCCGGGGACCTCGCGTCGCCACTGGTACCTGAGCGACGGCGGGCATTTCGAGAACCTCGGCGGTTACGAGCTGATCCGGCGACGGCTCCCTCTGATCGTCCTCGTGGACGCCGAGGCCGATCCGAACTTCGAGTTCGGCGGCTTGTCCAACCTCGTCCGGAAGGCGCGGATCGACTTCGACGCGGAGGTGCGTTTCCTCGACGCCCAAGAGCTCGACGGGATCCTGTCCAATCAGGAGCGCACGAAGATCGGAACTCTCGACGAGCTCCGTCGGGGGAGGTGGGAGGCCGATCCCGGCTCCGACCCGCCCCGCTACAGCCGCCGCCACGCCGCGCTCGCAGTCGTGACCTATCACGACTCGGATCGGCGAAGCCTGCTGCTGTACGTGAAGGCGTCGATGACCGGCGATGAGCCGATCGACGTCCGGCAGTATCACGTCGAGCACGAGGCGTTCCCGCACGAGCCGACGTCCGACCAGTTCTTCGACGAGGCGCAGTGGGAGAGCTACCGGAAGCTCGGCGAGCACATCGGGACCGAGCTGTTCGGAGCGGCTTCGAAGTGGGACCCGGCGGGGTTCAAGGGATCGAGCCTCGA
>DASVAW010000008.1 GCA_036376135.1 Candidatus Polarisedimenticolaceae bacterium
GCCGGAAGCCGTTCAGGAAGAGCCAGTGACGCTTCTCCACCGCGGGGACCGTTCCGTCGTCGTTCACGTTGGTGACGTGGTACCCGTATTCGTTCCAGAGCGGTCGCGCCGGGCCCCAGGGATCCCCGGCGGATTCGAACGCGAAGACGCCGTGGTCGGTTCCCAGGCCGCAGTTGGAGTTGGCGCCGACGAGGATCTCCGCGCTCCCGTCGACGTCCACGTCGGCCACGGTCGGATACTCCGTCCACGTGCACGAGCTGAGCGCGGTCTGCCGGAGCACGGCACCGTCGTTTCCCCGGAAGACCCTCAGGAAGTACTCGTCCCGGTGAACGATCTCGGCCGCGCCGTTCGCGTCCAGGTCGAACGCGGCGATTCCCGCTCGCTGTGAGCTCGCATCGGAGATCGCGGCGTTCCACTTCAACTGTCCGTCGGACTCGAAGACGGCGAGTTGGTAGGAGGCCGAAACGGCGATCTCCGGCGTGCCGTCGCCCTCCACGTCCGCCAGCGTCGGTGGCCCTCCCAGCCCGCCGCCGGGGATGGAAACCGGACCCCAGCGGGTCGTTCCGCTCTCCCCATCCAGGAGCCGCACTCTCCCCCCCTCGACGAGGACCACCTCCGGGAAGGAATCGCCGTCGAGGTTCGCGACCGCCGTGTAGCCGTCGGGGGCGGGGTTGGTCCACAACACGCCGCCGCCCGCCGTGTAGGCGGTGGGACCGGCGAGGACCTCGAGATCGCCGTCGAGGTCGAGGTCGACGACGACGGAGTGCGGACCGAGGATCGGCTTGCCGCTCGTCCCGGTACCGGTCCACATAAGGGTCCCGTCGTTCCGAACGGCCTGCCGACCCATCACGATCTCCGGGGTTCCGTCGCCGTCCAGATCGGCCAGCGAGGGCGCGCCTGCGGCGCAGACGTCCGACAGGAACCACGTCGCCTTCCACTTGAGGGTGCCGTCGTGCTCGAGCACCAGGAGCTTCCCTCCGCTCTCGTCGACGGTCACGATTTCGGGCCGCCCGTCGCCGTCGATGTCGCCGAGAGCGACCGTGCACGTCGCGTTCACCAGAACGCCCGGGACGACGAGCTCCCGCCCGTCGTCGCCGCTCACGACCCGGACCACGCCGGGCAGGATCATGGCGCCGCTGCTCGAATCGGTGGCCGTGAACACCACGTCCGGCGTGCCGTCCGCGTTCATGTCCATGACGAGCGGAGTCGAGACGACGTGCACGTGGTTCGGGAACGGATCCCCCGAGCCCGCCGTCGTCCAGGACCACTCGAGCGCCAGGCCTTGAGCGCGGGTCGGGGGCACCAGCAACAGCGGGGCGAGGAGAACGAACCCCCAGCGGATGGACTTCATGGCAACCCCTCCCCGGAGCGGCGGGAAACGCCCCATGGGAAGGAAAGACGGCCGCGCGAGCGGGATTGACTCAGGCCGGACGGCGACGACGGACGAGAATCCACGCACCCGCGGCGACGGCGAGCACGAGTCCGAACATCGCGAACCACGCGGCGTCGCGTCCGAGCGACTCGGAGAAGCGAAGGCGTGTCTCGCCGTCGCCGACGAGGACGAGGCCGGCCCACGCCGCGGGCGGCGCCCCGGCGCGGATCCGCTCGCGCTGGGCGGCGGCGAGCGCCGCGGCGACCGTCTCCCCGCGGGCGAGCGCGCGGTAGAAGGGGGCGAACAACGCGGCGGCCTCGTCGTCGGCGAGGGGCCAGAGGCTCCCGACCACCGTGCGCGTCCCTCCGGCGAGGAACCCGCGGACCAGGCTCTGGACGCCGTCCCCTTCGACCACCTCGCCCGAGGCGCTCCCGCAGTTCGCGAGCACCACGACCCGGTCGCGGATACGAAGCTCCGCGGCCTCGCGGATCGTCAGTTGCCCGTCCTCGCCGGCGTCGCCGCGGGAGAGGAGGATGCACGAGCGCTCGGGATGGTCGCCGTCGATCCGCGCGTGGGCGGCGAGGTGGAACAGGCCGAACCGCTCCGAGGCGGAACGCTTCAGACGAGCCTCGCTCGCGTCGGCGTCCTCGATCACCCTCGAGCCGTGCCCGAGCAGCCGCGCCACCAGGCGCCCCTCGCGACGCGCATTCGGAAGCGGGACCGTCCCCGTGGCCGCGTCCTGGACGGGGTCGGCGAGGACGAGCGCGCGCCCATCGACCTCCGGGGCCGTGTCGAGGTGCCGCCGGTACCACGCGGTGACCGAGGGGGACGATTCGATCTCGTAGCGCGCGGCGAGCGGGGGATCGGCGGGAGCGGGGCGCAGCGCCGCGAACGGGAGCTCGTGCAGCGGCCCTTCGGGGACGATCACGAGGCGGCGGGTCGACGCCGGCAGGTCGTCGAGGGCTTCGCGAAGGAGCGCCCCGTGAAGTCGCGCCGAACCGTCGACCTCCGTCCGGTCTCTGGCCGGGAACAGCCCCGTGAAGAGGGGGACCTCCCGCTCGAGCGTCGCGAGCTCCGGGACGCGATAGGCGCGCGTTCGCTCCCGCGTGTGGACGAGAAGCCAGGAGCCGCCGTTGTCGTAGTACCCCTTGCCCACGAGGTCGCCGAGGGAGAAGGCGAGGATCGCCTCGTCGGCGCGGAGCGTTCGCTCGACCGAGGCGAGCGGCGGCGGCTCGCCGTCGTCGGCGATCGTCACTTCCGCGGCGTCCATCTCCTCGAGGAGCGTCCTGGCGCGACGGCGCTCCGCGACCGCGAACGCGCGCTCGAGGTCGAGCCGGTCGGGAACGCGGGAAGGCGGGCCGACGAGGTGCCCGAAGACCCGCTGGTAGAAGAAGGTCCACTGCGAGAACAGGCGCGACCGGACCTCGGCGGCCGACTGCCGGCTCCGGAGCTCCTCGATCGCGCGCAGGGCGTCGAGGCTCGCCCGCCAGGCCGCCTCGCGGTCCGGCCCGAGCCACGCGAGCGAGGCGACGATGATCCGCGTGCGGACGATCGCCTGGAGGTCCCCCTTCGACTCCGCCAGCGCGACAGCGTCGCCAAGCAGCCGGGTCGCGCGCGCCGGGTCCCTCGGCTCGTACCGCGCGAGGCTCTCCGCCAGGAACCGCATCGCCATCAGCCGATTGGAGAGCTCGCCCGCGCGGTCGAGCTCGTCGATCGCCTCTTCGAGGTGACGACGGATCTCCGCCCGATCCTCGACGAGCTGCGCCAGGTAGAGGTGCGACGTTCCGAGCACTTGGGCGTTGTTCCCGGCCTCGGCGGCGCGGATCGCGGCCTCGACGTAGGGGGTCAGCTCCCGTTTCTGCTCGCGGGTCATCTCCCCGCGCGGGAAGGTCTTGGAGAAGGCGAGCGCCACGTTCGCGAGCGCCGCGGCCTCCTCGTGCCGGTCCCCGAGCGCGGCCCACAGCGCCGCCTCCTCGCGGAAGGCGAGCAGCGCCGCCGGCCAGCGCGTGGTCGCCATCGCCGTCGCGCCGCGCAGGGCGAGGAGCCTCGCCCGGAGGCGGCCGTCTCCGGGAGGGCCGAGGCGGCGCTCGGCGTCGTCCAGGATCCCCTCGGCCCGCGCGTATTCCGCGGCGGCGTGGGCGCGCCGGGCCTCCTCGATCGACGCCTCGAACGACGGCCCCTCCGCCGCGAGCACCACGACCGCGAACGCGAGGGCGATCACGGGCTCACTCGCGCGCCACCCGGAAGGTCCTCGAGCGGATCGTCCTCCCGTCGGCCGTGCGGGCGACGACCTGCCAGAGGAGCGGCTCTCCGGGAGCGAGGATCCCCGGAGGAACGGCGAGCTCGGGGACGGCGAGCCCGCCTCGAACCTCGAGCACGGTGAGGTCCGCTCGCGCCAGCGTGACCGCGTACGTGGCCCCTTCGATCGGAGTCCAGCGCAGCACGGGGTCTCCCGGCGCCCCGAGGGACTCGATCGTCGGCGCGGCGTCGAGCCGGAATATCGGCGCGACCGCGGGCTCGGGCGCGCGCCAGAACCAGGCTCCGAGCGCGACGGCCGCCACGGCGGCCGCCGCGGCCGTCCACCACGCCGTCCGGAACGACGACGAGCGCGGCGGGAGCACCTCGCGCGCGAGCGCGGCGGCCTCACGGCAGGAACGGCAGTCGGCGACGTGCAGGGCGACCGCGCGCGCGCGATCCGCATCCAGCGTCCCGCTCGCGAGGTCCCAGATTTCGGCGGGGGCAGGGCAGTCTTCGCTCACGCGCGGAATCCCTTCCCCGACAGGCACGTGCGCAGATCGACCATCCCCCGGAAGACCAGGTTGCGCGCGGCCTTGTCGGTCCAGTGCAGCGACACCGCGATCTCCTTCGCCGAGAAGCCGGCGAGGTGGAGGCCGACGGCGATCCGTCGTGGCTCGAGGAGCCCCCGGAGGCAGGCGTCGACGGCGTCGTCGAGCCCCGAGGGGTCCGTCCCCGACGGATCGGCCGGCTCGGCCCGACCGGGATCCTCCGCATCCCAAGGCACCTCGGGGCGCCGCCTCAGCCGTCGGATCTCGTCCACCGTCGCCGAATACGCGACCCTCCATAGGTAGGACGCCGCCGGTGGAGTGCTTGCCTCACGGGCGCTTCCCTGAAGGAGTTTCACGAGGGCGTTCTGGACGATGTCCTCGGCGCGGCCGCGCAGCCAACCCGGGCAGACCTGACGCACCGCGCGAACGAGGCGGCCTCGGATCTCGGCATAGTCCGGAGAGGTCATGCCGCCGCTCGCTTCGGGGCCAAGGAAGGCTAGCGCAGGGAGGATACACCCAGGTCGGCGGGGATCTCCGCCTCCACCTCCACGGGCGCGTCCTCTTGGGGATCGTCGAACCGGATCCGCCACGCGTGCAGCGTCAGCCGCCCCTCGCCTTTTCCGCCGTACAGCGGGTCGACGAGCAGCGGCATCCCCGCGAAGCGCAGGTGCACCCGGATCTGGTGCTGCCGGCCGGTGCGCGGGTGGACCTCGAGGAGCGCACGGTTCCCCTCGCGGCGCACGACCCTCCAGTCGGTGCGCGCGGGGTGCGCCCCCGGCTCGCCGGGTGCGGCGGGGCGCATCTTCCCCTTGCGGGCGGCATGGAGGGGCACGTCGATGGCGCCGGTATCCTCGGCGGGGGCGGGGGAGACGACGGCGAGGTAGGTCTTCTCGATCCGGCCGTGCTCGAAGGCCGCGCACAGGGCCCGGTGGGCCTCGGGATTCCGCGCGAAGAGGACGACCCCGGAGGTCCCGCGGTCGAGGCGGTGCACGACCCACAACGGCTCGCCGCGCTCGCGCTCCACGATGCGCCTCAGACAGCCTTCCGGGTCTTCGTCGCGCGCCGGGACGACCACGACGCCGGCGGGTTTGTCGACGGCGATCCAGCCGGGCCCCTCGGCGAGGACCTTCATCGACGGTTCCGGACGTGGGCGTCGAAGAACTCCGCGGTGCGCCGCTCGAGGGCGAGACCCGTTTCGGGACCGCGCCGCGCGAGATGGGTCGTGTTGGCGATCGGCGCGAGCTCGACCGGCTTCCCGAGGCGGAACAAGGCGTCGGCGAGCCGGAGCGAGTGCAGGAAGTAGACGTTGTCGTCGGCGGTGCCGTGCACGATCAGCAGCGGTCGCGTCAGGCCCGACACGTACGGGAGCACGCTCGAATGCCGGTAGCCCTCGGGGTTGTCCGCGGGAAGGCCGAGGTAACGCTCGGTGTAGTGCGTGTCGTAGTCGAGCCAGTCGACGACCGGGGCCCCGGCGACGGCGGCGTGGAAGACGTCGCCGCGCGCGGCGACGGCCAGCGCCGCCGCGTAACCGCCGTACGACCAGCCGTAGATCCCGACGCGGCGCAGATCCATCTCGGGGACCCGCGCCGCGGCCTCCCGGAGGGCGCGCACCTGGTCCTCGAGGAGCGGGGTGGCGAGGTCGCCGCGGATCGCGCGCTCGAAGGCGCGGCCGCGATTCGCGATCCCGCGGTTGTCGGCGGTGAAGACGATCCACCCGCGATCGGCCATCGCCTGGAGCCGCACGAACTCCGAGGCGCCGACGGAGTCGCGGACTTCGCCGGCGGAAGGGCCCCCGTAGATCCAGACCAGGACGGGGTACTTCCGGCCGGGGACGAAGTCGCGCGGACGCACGACGGCGGCCTCGAGGCCTCCGGCACGCAGGAACGTGACGTCCGGGGGCGACGGCAGGGGAATCGAATCCGACGGGAGGATGCCGGTGCGGGACCCGTCGCCGCGAAACACCGTCACGACGGGAGGCGACTCCAGCGACTGGGACGTCACCGCGTACGTCCGCGACCCCTTCGCGAAAACCCCCTCGTGCTCGCCGCGTCCCGAGGTGAGGGCGCGGGGCGCTCCGCCGTCGAGGGGGATCTCCCACAGGTGGTCGGTCTTCGGGTCGTCCGAGCCCTGCACGATCGCGACGCGCCGAACCGCGTCGACGTGCACGAGCGATCGCAGGCGGAACACGTTGCCGGGATTCAGCACGCGCTGAAGCGTCCCGTCCGCGTGGCGCAGCTGCAGCCGCATCTCGCCGTCCGACTCGGAGATCCAGAGGAACCCGGATCCGTCGGGTAGCCAGCGCGGCACGCCGTCGTGGAGGTTGAGCCACGCGTCGTCGGTCTCGCGGAGGAGCTCGCGGGTCGTGCCGGTCGCGGGGTCCACGGCGAGCAGGACCTCCTCGCGCTGATCGCGCGACTGGACGAGCAGCGTCGGGGGCGCGTTCTCGCTCCAGAACATCCGCGCGAGGTAGGGAAATCGCTCGCGGTCCCACGCGATCCAGCGGGTGGCGCCGCCGCCCACGGCGACGATCCCCACGCGCACGACGGCGTTCGCCCGGCCCGCACGCGGGTAGCGGAAGGCGAGCGGCTCCTTCGCGGGGTCGGCGGGGTCGGCGATGTGGAAGACCTCGACCGGTCGTTCGTCGGTCTCCTGGCAGAGGAGGACGCGCGAGTCGGGAGACCACGCGTACCCCGAGTGGCGGCCCATCTCCTCCTGGGCGACGAACTCCGCGGCGCCGTAATGGAGCTCCGCCGTTCCGCCGGTGGTGACCGGGCGGAAGGTCCCCGCGGCGAGGTCGGCGACGTGGAGGTCGTGGTCCTTCACGTAGGCGACGAGCCGTCCGTCGGGGGAGAACCGCGGGTCGACGGCCCCTTCGGCCCCCGGGACCGGACGCGTCTCGCCCGACTCGAGGTCGACGACCGAGATCCCCTCCTTCGGGACGAGGGCGAAGCGGCCGTCGTCGGAGAGCCGGTACCAGGCGATTCCGCTCGTCGAGATCCGCTGGCGCTCGCGCCGTGCGGCCTCCTCGACGGTGAGTTGCTCCGGCTCGCCGCCGGCGACCCGACGCGTCGTCCCGGAGGCGACGTCGAAGGCGTAGAGGGCGCTGACGGCGTCGCGCGGTCCCGTGCGCAGAAAGGTGACCCGCGCGCCGTCCGCGGCGATCTCGACCGACTTCGGCGTTCCCGCCGTGTACGAGCGGGTCTCCAGGATCTCGCGGGTGCGGGCCTCGTCGAAGGGCGGGGGGGGATCGGCCGGGCGCGGGCAGCCCAGGAGCACGAGCAGCGGGACGACGATCGTGCGGCGCATCGAGCCGGATCTTACCGCTCGATCTCCATCTCGCCCGCGTCGGGGGGGACGAAGAGCAGCAAGGCCGCCGCGGTCGCCGCCTCGATCGAGCTTCCCTCGCGCAGCCACACGCGGCCGCGGTTGATCGTCTCCACCGCGCCGATCGCCGTTCCGTCGCGCAGAAGGACATACCCCGCGGGATCGCCCATCGGGATCCGGCTCCCCTCCAGGCGATGTTGCGAGCGGACCTCGATCGTGGCCGTCGACTCGACCTTCCCCTCGAACCGCCCGTTCCCCTCCGTCGTCATCCGGAAGGTCGTGACTTCGCCGTCGGCGGCCCGGTACGCGCAGGCGAGCGCGGGGCGATTCCGGGGTTGGCGGACGTCGACCTGGATCCCCTTGAACCAGGCCTTGGTGTCCTTGGCGAAGCACTCGACGTCGAGCGCGCCGTCTCGACCCTCGACCCGGAACCGGTACGGGGTGGTCGCCGTGCCGCCTCCGAGGTGGAGCGCCTGGGCGGCGAACCCGGAGGTTCCGGGCTCGTCGACGGCGACGGCTTTCCAGGGGCCGAACGCGAGCGGCCTCTCCCACCGCCGGGGGTTCGCCCCCTCGACGGCGAGGGGCTCGATCCCGGCGAGGGCCGGGTCGAGGGCGAGACGGGCGGCGGCGGCGAGCACCACGGCGCTGATCATCGAGGGAGGATACGCGGGATGCGGGTGCGGTCCGCCAGCTACGAGAGCAGTCTCCGCTTCCTCGCCGCGGCCTCGAGCTCGTCCCGGAACCTCGGGTCGGCGATCGCGATCAGCTCCCTCGCCCGCTCCCGCAGCGACTTCCCGTACAGGCTCGCGACCCCGTGCTCGGTGACGACGTAGTGGACGTCGCCGCGCGTGGTCACGACGCCCGAGCCCGGGGCGAGGGTGTCCACGATCCGGGAGACCGCGCCGTCGCGCGCGGTCGAGGGGAGGGCGATGATCGGCTTTCCGCCGCGGGATCGCGCGGCGCCGCGGATGAAGTCGAGCTGGCCGCCGAAGCCGGAGTAGATCTTCGTGCCGATCGAGTCCGCGCAGACCTGACCGGTGAGGTCCACCGCGAGCGCGGAGTTGATCGCGGTCATCTTGTCGTTCTGCGCGATCACGAACGGGTCGTTGACGTAGTCGGAGGGGTGGAACTCGACGAAGGGGTTGTTGTCGAGGAAGTCGAAGGTCTTCTTCCCGCCGATCACGAACGACGCGACGATCTTCCCGCGATGGAGCGTCTTCGCCTCGCCGGTGATCACGCCGCGCTCGAACAGGTCGACGACGCCGTCGGAGAACATCTCGGTGTGGATGCCCAGATGGCGCTTGCGGTCGAGGAAGAGGAGGACCGCGTCCGGGATCTCGCCGATCCCCATCTGCAGGGTCGCGCCGTCCTCGATCAGCGAGGCGATGTGCGCGCCGATGGCTCGCGCGGTGTCCCCAATCTCCGGCGCCTGGGGGAACTCGAGGACCGGACGGTCGATCTCGACGACGTGGGTCAGGCGCGAGACGTGGATGAACGCGTCGCCGAGCGCCCGCGGCATCCGGGGGTTGACGAGCGCGATCACCGTCCGGGCGCGCTCGGCCGCGGCCTTCGAGCACTCGACCCCCACGCCGAACGAACAGAAGCCGTGTTCGTCGGGAGGGGCGAGGTGCAGGAACGCGACGTCCACCGGGAGCAGCCCCCGCTGCATGAGGCCGGGAATCTCGGAGAGGAAGACGGGGACGAAGTCCGCGCGCCCGTCGTTCACCGCTTCCCGCACGTTCGGGCCGGTGAACAGGGCCCGGTGCCGGAACGACGAGGCGAAGCGCGGCTCGGCGTAGTCGGCGCGGCCGAGCGTCAGCAGGTGCGCGACGGTGACGTCCCGGAGGTCGCCGGCGCGCGCGACGAGCGCCTGCACCAGCTCGTCGGGGCTGTTGCACCCGGCGTGGACCCAGACGTGGTCCCCCGAACGGATCGAGGAGGCCGCGTCGGCGGCCGTGGTCACCCGCTCGCGGTACACCGCGCTCCACGCCACGTCAGCCTCGGTCCGCTTGGGGAAGGGGCTCGCACGGGAGCCGGAACGCCTCGGCGAGGCTGGGCATCGCGACGCGCCCCCGCCAGAGGTAGGTCGCCGCGCTCAGCTCCGAGCTGCGCGCGATCGCCGCTTCCGCCCCCAGGCTCGCGATCTCGAGCAGCCACGGGAGCGAGACGTTCGTCCACGCCAGGGTCGACGAGCGCGAGGCGATCGAAGGGAGATTGGGGACGCAGAAGTGCCGGATCCCTTCGGCTTCGTACACGGGGTCCGGGAACTCCGTGGGGCGCGAGGTCTCGCAGCAGCCGCCCATGTCGATCGAGAGGTCCATCAGCACCGAGCGCGGCCGCATCTTGCGCAGCATCTCCCGCGTGACGACGATCGGCGCGCGCCGGCCGTGCTCGGCGACCGCGCACAACGCGACGTCGGCGAACGACAGGGCCTTCTCGAGGTTCGGCGGGGTCGACACGAGGGTCTCCACGCGGTGTCCGGTCTCCCGGAGCGCGTCGCGCAGGCGCTCGACGTCGCGGTCGAGGAGCATGACGTTCGCTCCGAGCTCGGAGGCGATCCGCGCGGCGGTCCGGCCGAGGGTGCCGGCGCCGACCACGACGAAGTGCGCGGGGGGGACGCCGGGGGCGCCGCCGAGGAGGATCCCCTTGCCGCCGAACGCGTTGAGCAGCAACCCCGCTCCGACGGTGACCGCGATCGGCCCCGCGATCTCCGACATCGCGCGCATGATGGGGGAGCGCCCCTGGGCATCCTCCATCGCCTCGACGCCGATGGCGGTGACCCCGCGCTCGCGCAGGACGTCGAGGTCGTCCCGTCGGGCGGAAGGAAGCGCCCAGAACGCGAAGATCGTCTGGCCGGAAGGCAGATCGGCGAACTCGCGCGGCTCGGGGGCGAAGACCGACGCGACGAGCGCCGCCCGGACGAGGACCTCCTGCCGGCCGTAGGCGATCGTGGCCCCCGCCGCGGAGTACTCCTGGTCGGGATACCCCGAGCGCTCGCCGGCCCCCGTCTCGACCCAGACGCGGTGACCGTGGTGGACGAGGGTCTGCACCCCCGACGGCGTCAACCCGACCCGGCGCTCGCGTGCGCGGGTCTCCTTCGGGACGCCGATGTCCACGGCCTAGACCCCGGACTTGAGCACGTTCCGGAGCTCGGTGATCCGTCCGACGCAGTCCGGGCAGCCGTCGCACGGGCGCAGCAGGCTTCCACACGGGACGCCGTCCCCCTGGCACTCGGCGCACCGCGGGGACGCGCAGTAGGCGACGAGCTCGCCGAGGAGCCGGACCAGCTCCCGCCGCAGCGGGCTGTCGGGGATCTGCTCCATCTCCCGGAAGATCCGGGTTTCCGACCACTCCGTCTCGTGGGGATCGACCTGTTGCAGGCTCATGGGCGGACCTCCGGGGACGTGGCGGCGAGGCACTCGCGGGCGACCTTCACGCCCGACGCGAAGGCCTGCTCGTTCAGAGGGATCAGCGCGCACTTGTCCTTGAGCGCGCTGCGGATCGTGGTCAGGAACGTCTCCTCGGGGAAGAGGTCGGCCGCTCCGGCGAGCGCGCCGAGGGCGACGATGTTCTTGACCACGACGCGGCCGAGGTCCCTGGCGATCTCGGACGCCGGGACGGGGACCAGGCGAACGCCCGGGGCGACCGGCGGCACGTCGTGCACGACCGAGCTGTCGTAGACGATGATCCCGCCCGGCTTCACCGTCGGTCCGAACTTCGCGAGGCTCGGGGCGTTGAACGCGACGAGCAGGTGCGGCTCGGGGGCCGACGGGGAGAGGACCTCCTCGCGCGCGATGCGCACGTCGGCGTAAGACGTGCCGCCGCGCGACTCGGGGCCGTAGCTCGGGATGTGCGTCGCGTCGAATCCCTCGTGGATCGCCGCGAGGGTGAGCAGCATCGCCGCCGTCTGGGCGCCGTCGCCCCCCGATCCGGCGAGCTTGAGGCCGATGTCGTCGCCGAACCCTTCGGGGAAACGCCGGGCGAAGCGCGGGAGCTTCTCGCCGGAGGCGCCGATCTTCGCGGCCACGACCTCGCCGTCGTACGACGGAGCCTTCCACTCGGGCCAGGGCTCGGGGGGCACGTCCTTCTTCACGCCGAGGGGGAAGTGCTGCACCATGACGTCCTTCACCCACTTCTCCGCCTCGAGCGGGGTCATCTTCAGGTGCGTCGGGCACTCCGCGAGGATCTCGACGAAGGCGAACCCCTTGTTCTCGACCTGCAGCTTCATCGCCTTCGCGATCGCCTTCTTGGCGCGGACCCGCTGCTTGGCGTCGTAGAGGGCGACGCGCTCGACGTACACCGGACCGTCCAGCAGCGCGATCTGCTCGGCGACCTTCATCGGCGCGCCCATGAACCGGCCGCGGCCGTGGGGCGAGGTCGCCGTGGTCTGTCCCGGCAGCGTCGTGGGCGCCATCTGACCGCCGGTCATCCCGTAGATCGCGTTGTTCACGAACAACACGGTGATCGGGATCCCGAGCTGCGCCGCCTGGAAGATCTCGGCGAGGCCGATGGACGCGAGGTCGCCGTCCCCCTGGTAGCTGACGACGATGGAGCCCGGGTTCGCGAGC
Organism: Candidatus Polarisedimenticolaceae bacterium; assembly: GCA_036376135.1. Classification (NCBI taxonomy): domain Bacteria; kingdom Pseudomonadati; phylum Acidobacteriota; class Candidatus Polarisedimenticolia; order Candidatus Polarisedimenticolales; family Candidatus Polarisedimenticolaceae; species Candidatus Polarisedimenticolaceae bacterium. Next base: position 12,051 of record DASVAW010000008.1, read on the forward strand.
TTGTGGCCGAGCGCGACCGCGGGGGCGCGTCCGTGCGCCGCCTGGGAGTTCCCCACGTCGAGGTAGTAGTACATGAAGACCGAGCAGCCGACGGGGGAGATCGCGACCGTCCGGTCCTGGATCCCGAGCTCGTCGATCGCCTCGGCGAGGTACTTGTGCACGAGGCCGTGCCCGCAGCCGGGGCAGTAGTGGGTGGCGTGGGCCTTGAGCCCGCGCCCGTGGTCGTGACGCTCGAAGCTGTCGTAGAAGACGCTCGTGGACATCGCTTACTCCAGGACCCGTTCGACGATTTCGGTGACGGAAGGGAGCACGCCGCCGTAACGCCTCACGCCGAGGATCGGCGGGAGGGCGAGTCCGGCGTGGCTCGCCGCGAGGCGCACCTCGTCCTCGAGCTGCCCATCGGAGGCTTCGACGACGCAAAGGCGCGACGCGCCGGCGACGGCGCGCTCGAGCGCCTCGACCGGGAACGGCCACAACGTCTGCGGCCGGAAGAGGCCGGCCTTCACGCCCGCCTCGCGGAGCGCGCGTACCGCCCCCTTGGCCATGCGCGCCGGGGTGTTGCACGCGACGAGCAGGACGTCGCAGTCCTCGGTCTCGAAGAGGTCGGCCCGCTGTTCGCGCTCCTGGATGCGGCGGTACTTGGCGATCAGCTCGCGGTTGAAGACCTCGTTGTCGTGCTCGTCGAGGCGGATCGAGCAGATCAGGTTCCCGCGATGGTCGCGATCGCCGTACACGGCCCAATTCGGGATCCCGGGCCTCACCATCGTCTCGGGGAGCGTGACCTTGCCGGTCATCTGCCCGAGGTAGCCGTCCGCGAGGAGGATCACCGGGTTCCGGTAGCGGAACGCCAGCTCGAACGCCAGCATCGTCTGGTCGAGCATCTCCTGCGGGGTCGACGGGGCGAGCACGATCGCGTGGGTGTTGCCGTGGCCGAGCCCGCGGCAGGCGAGCTTGATGTCGGCCTGCTCGGGGGCGATGTTGCCGAGGCCGGGTCCGCCGCGCATCACGTTCACGACGACGGCGGGGAGCTCCGCGCCGATCATGTACGAGATCCCCTCGAGCATCAGGCTGAACCCGGGGGACGACGTGAAGGTCATCGTCGGCAGCCCCGCGCCGGCGGTGCCGTACATGTAGTTGATCGTCGCCACCTCGCTCACCGCCTGGAGGAAGATCCCGTCCATCTCGGGAAGGAGCTTCGCCATCAGCTCGGCGCCTTCGGTCGAGGGGGTGATCGGGTACCCGTAGAAGTGGCGGCACCCCGCGAGCAGCGCCCCCACCGACGACGCGTACGTTCCCTTGAGCACCATCGGGCGGGAGAAGGGAAGCGGCACCCGAGCGTCGGGACGGTCGGCCACGGGTGACGCCGAGGTCGGCCGGGGGCCGTGCAGCGTCGCGGGGTCGATCAGCTCGAAGCCGACCTCCTGCCGGATCGTGGTGTCGAGGCCGTACGGTTCGGGGCAGGCTTGCAGGCACAGGCCGCACGCCGTGCAGTTCTCGAGGTGCAAGGTGACGGGGATGAGCCCCGTCGCCGGGTTGATCTCGGTACCCAGCTCGATGCAGTGCTGCGCGCACGCCTCGATGCACCGCCCGCACCCCTTGCAGTAGTCGGGGATCAGGACGGGCTTGGGCTTTTCCTGGACTCGGGTCATCTCACAACCTCCTCAAGCGGGGTGGACGGAAACTGCAAAGGTCCGGCCACCCTTCGCGGCGCGGCAATCCACCGGAAAACTCCCCGCGCCCGAACTTTTTTTCGACGCCGGCGGCTCGTCCGCAGATTCTGCGGCGCGCTCACGCACGCAGCCGGCGCGCGACCACGAGCGAGAGCCGTCGGATCCCCTCCTCGATCCTGTCCGGTGACGAGTGGGAGAAGTTCAGACGGCAGTGGGGGGCGTCGACGCGCCCCGGGAAGAACGACCCGCCGGGGACGAAGGCGACCTTCTCGGCGAGCGCGTCGTGCAGGAGCTCGGTCGTGTTCACCCCCTCGGGAAGGGAGAGCCACAGGAACAACCCGCCCTGCGGCCTCGTCCAGCGCACCGTGCGCGGGAACCAGCGGTCGAGGGCGGCGAGCATCGCGTCCCTCCGCTCGCGGTAGACGGAGCGGATGTGCTGCACGTGCCGGTCGAGGAACCCCCCGCGCGCCACCTCGTACGCGACCGCCTGGGCGAAGGTCGAGCTGTGGAGGTCGGCCCCCTGCTTCATCTGGACGATGCGCTTGACGATCTCCTCGGGGGCGACGATCCAGCCGATGCGCAGGCCGGGTGCGAGCGTCTTGGAGAGGGTCCCCAGGTACAACACGTCTCCGCGGAAGGTGCGCTCTCCGTGGGCGCAGCCGTGGAACTCCGCGTCGAGGGCGACGATCGACGGGAGGTGCTCTCCCTCGTAGCGCAGCTGGCCGTACGGGTCGTCCTCGACGATCGGGACCCCGTAGTGCGACGCCATGGCGACGAGGGCGTGGCGCCGATCGAGGGAGAGGGTCACCCCCGCGGGGTTCTGGAAGTTCGGGAGGACGTAGAGGAACTTCGGCCCCGCGCGCATCGCCTGCTCGAGGAGCTCGACGCGCAGGCCGTCGTCGTCGATCGGGACCGCGAGGTACTGCGCCTGGTAGGCGTTCCACGCCTGAAGGGCGCCGAGGTAGGTCGGCTCCTCGCACAACACGCGGTCTCCGGGATTGATGAGCACCCTTCCGATGAGGTCGAGGGCCTGCTGGGAGCCCGTCGTCACCACGACGTTGGGCACGTCGACGTCGATCCCGTAACGCTTCATGTGCCGCACGAGCAGCTCGCGCAGCGGCGGGTAACCCTCGGTGGGACTGTACTGCAGCGCCTCCGCGCCGTGGTCGCGCAGGACGCGCTCGCACGCCTCGCGCACCTCCGCGACCGGGAAGATCTCCGGCGCTGGGAGCCCGCCGGCGAACGAGATGATGTCCGGCTTCTGCGTGAGCTTGAGCAGCTCGCGGATGACCGACGCCTGAGAGGCGACGGCGCGCTGCGCCAGTCGGTCCGACCAGCGGGTTTCCTTGGCGGTTTCCGGGAACGCGGACGAAGCGACGAGATGCGGCGGCACGGCCGGCCTCCTGGGGGCTCGGATGGAACAGAGAACGTGCAAATGTCGAGCCGGATAAAAGGACCGTCGCGTGCACGGATCGGCCGCACAATTCAGGCGCTTCCGCTACCCTTCGCCGCGGAGGAATCGATGCCGAGCGCGCTTTTTTCGCCTATGTCCCTCCGCGCGACGACGTTCCGCAATCGCGTCTTCGTCTCGCCGATGTGCCAGTACTCCAGCCTCGACGGGCACGCGACCGACTGGCACCTCGTGCACCTGGGCTCCCGCGCGGTGGGCGGCGCCGGCTGCGTGATCCAGGAGGCGACCGCGGTCGTTCCCGAGGGACGCATCAGCAACGGGGACGCGGGGATCTGGTCGGACGCGCACGTCCCCGGGTACGCGCGGATCGCGGCCTTCGTGCGCGGGCACGGCGCGGTCCCGGCGATCCAGCTCGCGCACGCCGGTCGAAAGGCGTCGACCGACCTCCCGTGGCGCGGCGGAAAACCCGTCGACGGGTGGCCGGTCGTCGGCCCCAGCGCGATCGCCTACGACGACGGATGGCCCGTGCCGCGCGCCCTCACCGCGGAGGAGATCGGCGGGGTCGTGCAGGCGTTCCTCCACGCGACCCGGCGCGGCCTCGAGGCCGGGTTCGAGGTCGTCGAGATCCACATGGCGCACGGCTATCTCCTCCACGAATTCCTGTCGCCGCTGTCGAACCGGCGCGAGGACGCCTGGGGCGGCTCCCTCGAGAACCGGATGCGCCTGCCCCTCGCCGTCGCGCGCGCGGTGCGCGACGCATGGCCGGAGGCGAAGCCGGTCTTCGTGCGCGTCTCCGCTTCCGACTGGGCCGAAGGAGGTTGGGACCTCCCGCAGACGATCGAGCTCGCGAAGCGGCTCAGGGGAATCGGGATCGACCTCGTCGACTGCTCCTCCGGCGGGCTCGTCCCGCACCAGAAGCTCGTGCCCGGGCCGGGTTACCAGGTTCCCTTCGCCGACGCCGTCCGCCGCGAGGCGGGGATCGCGACCGGGGCGGTCGGGATGATCACCGAGCCCGAGCAGGCGGAATCGATCGTCGCGCAGGGGAAGGCCGACGTCGTCCTTCTGGCCCGCGAGATACTGCGCGATCCGTACTGGCCGCTGCACGCCGCCTCGAAGCTCGGCGCTTCGATCGACTGGCCCGTCCAGTACCTGAGGGCCAAGATCTGAGACTCGCCGTCGTCACCGGGGCCTCGGGGCACGCCGGGGCCAATCTCGTCCGCGCGCTCCTCGACGAGGGACGCGCCGTGAGGTGCCTCGTCCGCGAGGACGTCCGCGCCCTCGAGGGGCTCGACGTCGAGGCCGTTCGCGGCGACGTCGGCGACGTGGCGTCGCTCGAGCGCGCCTTCGCCGGAGCGGGGACGGTCTTCCACCTCGCCGCGCGGATCTCGATCGTCGGGGAGGAGGACGGCGCCGTCCTGCGCACGAACGTCGACGGCGTGCGGAACGTCGTCGAGGCCTGTCGCGCGAAGGGAATCGGCCGCCTCGTCCACTTCAGCTCGATCCACGCCCTGCACGACCCGGGGGCGGGAGCGCCGATCGACGAGGACGCCGAGCCCGCCGACTTCGAGTGGCTCCCCGCCTACGACCGCAGCAAGGCGGCGGGGGAGAGGATCGTGCGCGAGGCGGTGGCCCGCGGTTTCAACGCGGTGATCGTGAATCCGACCGCGATCGTAGGGCCGCACGACGAGAAGCCGTCCCGGATGGGGCGCGTCCTGCTCGACCTCGCGAAGGGGCGGATGCCCGCGCTCGTCCACGGCGGGTACAACTGGGTCGACGCGCGCGACGTCGCGAGGGGGGCGATCGCCGCCGAGCAGAAGGGGAACGCGGGTCAGCGTTACCTCCTCTCGGGGACCTGGAAGCCGATCGCCGACGTCGCGGCGATCGTGCACGCCTGCGGAGGCGCCGCGCCCCCGCGGATGAACGTGCCCCTCGGCGTCGCCGCCGCGGTCGCGCCGCTCGCCTTGGCGGCGTCGCGCCTCGTCGGCGCGGAGCCGCTGTTCACCCCCGATGCGATCCGCGCGTTGCGCTGCCACCGGGAGATCGTCCCTCGGCGGTCGATCGCGGAGCTGGGGTGGTCGCCGCGCCCGATCGAAGCGACGATCGCCGACACCCTGGCGTGGTTCCGGACGAAGGGGATGTGGTGATCGTCGCGACTTGGACCTGGATCGCGATCGCCGCGATCACCTTCGCCGTGTTGTTGAAGGTGGACGCCCCGTACGGCCGTCACGCCCGGAGGGGATGGGGGCCGATGCTCCCGGCCTGGATGGGATGGATCGTGATGGAGCTCCCCTCGCCGGTGCTGATCGCGGGGTTCTGGTTCGCGAGCCCGTATCGATCCGATCCCGCGAGCGTCGCGCTGATGGCGGCCTGGGTCGGGCACTACGTCTACCGCACGCTGATCTTCCCGTTCCTGGGCGCGGGGAACAAGGCGCCGATGCCCGCGTCGATCGCGGCGAGCGCGTTCGGCTTCAACCTCGTGAACGGCTCGCTCAACGGGTACGGGATGTTCCATGTCGACGGGGTTCGGGAGGTCGGCGCAAGGTTCGTCGGCGGGATGGCGCTCTTCGCCGCGGGTTTCCTGATCCACGTGAAGTCGGACGCGATCCTGCGGTCGCTCAGGAAGCCGGGGGAGTCCGGGTACCGGATCCCGCGGGGCTTTCTCTTCCGCTGGGTGAGCTGTCCGAACTACCTCGGCGAGGTCGTCGAGTGGATCGGGTTCGCGATCGCGGCGGGGACGTTGTGGCCCGCGTCGTTCGCGGCGTGGACGGTCGCCAACCTCGTGCCGCGGGCCTTTGCGCACCATCGCTGGTACGTCTCTACCTTCGAAGAGTATCCGAAGGGGCGACGGGCGATTCTGTAAGAAAAAGGGGCCTGACCCCTTTTCAGCGCCACGCCATGACGTAGGCCAGCCACCCCGCCTGGTTCTCGAAGTGCGTGCGTTTCCGGTAGACGTGCGACGAAGCGTTCGCCTCGTCGTCCCAGCCCTCGAGGTAGACGTCGGTCGAGGCGAACCCCGCCTCGGCGCACAGCTCGCGAATCTCGGGAAGGGTCCACAGGCGCCAGTCGTAGGTGAAGGCGTTGCGCATCGAGCTCCCGTCGGGGAACTCGTAGTGGATGTGGCAGAGGATGTGGTGGTCGATCGGGTTGAAGCGCTCGTGCTCCCAGACGTAGGTGAACGACGGAACGCGCGTGCCGTCGTCCTGCACGAATCCCTTCTTCCTCGACCGCTCCGAAAGCGTTTCCATCGCCTCGGTCCCGCCGAAGACGTTGAGGACGAGAAGGCCGCCGGGCTTCAGCCCTTCGCGCGCCGCGCGGACGTAGCCGAGCAGGTCGCGCCGCTCCTTGAAGACGCAGTACGAGAAATTCAGCGCGAGGGTGAGGTCGGCCCTCGGGACGCGGTTCGACCGGACGTCGGCGCGAACGAGGGACAGGCGCGAGGCCGCGTCCCCCATCTTCGGGACCCGGTGCTCCCGCGCCCATTCGAGGACCTCGGGGTCGAGGTCCACCCCCGCGGCGCGGTTGTTCCGATGGAGGCGAAGCCAGGCCGCCGAGAGGGCGGCGGTGCCGCAGAAGTCCTCGCGCAGCATCCTCGCGGGGCGCCCGCGCTTCCGGCGGTACACCCCGGCGAAGAAGGCGACGTCGCTGTCGACGCTCTGGACGGAGGCTTCGTAGAGCGCGTGCCGGTCGTAACGCGGCAAGGGGTCAGGCGCCCGCTTCCGCGCCCGCGGGATCCGGGCCGCGCGTGCCGAGCTCGCGGTCGATGTCGAGGAGCGAAGCCGGGTCGTCCTTGACGAGGTTCAGGCGCGCGACGATCTCGCGCATCGTCTTTTCTTCCTCGACCTGCTCCGTGATGAACCACTCGAGCTGGACCATGGCGGCGTAGGCCTTCTGCTCGCCGGCGAGCTCGTAGAGCGCGTCGATCTGCTTGCTGACCTCGAGCTCCTGCTTGTAGGCGTTCTCGAAGACCTCGACGAGGTGCTTGAACTCCCCCTTCGGGCCGTCGATGGACTTGAACTCGAGCTTCCCGTGACGCGCGAGCATGAAGTCGAGGAGCTTCATCGCGTGCGCGTATTCCTCCTGGCTCTGCAGGCGCATCCACGTGGCCGCGCCTTTCCAGTTGTTGCGGTCGCACCACGCGGACATGGCCAGGTACGTGTAGGAGGCCTTGAACTCGGAGTGGATCTGGCGGTTGAGGGCTTCCTGAACCGTCTTGCTCATCATGGGTCGGGTTCCTCCTGAATGGCCGGGCATGGTAGCGCGAAGCCGGTGTAGTCTGCCCGGATTCCGGAGGTCCCATGATCGCGTTCCTGCTCGCCGCGGCGGTCGCCGCGCCCCCCGATCTCACGACCGAAGCGGAGAAGTCCGGCTGGGTGCGCACCGGGCGGTACGCCGAGGTCGAGCGCCTGTGCCCCGCCTTCGAGAAGGCCTTCCCGGGAAAGGTCCGCTGCACCCGGTTCGGGACGACCCCCGAGGGGAGGCCGATGCTCGCCCTCGTCGCCTCGGCGGACGGCGCGTTCGACCCGAAGGCCTCGCGCGCGAAGGGGCGCACCGTCGTCCTCGCGCAGGGCGGGATCCACGCCGGGGAGATCGACGGGAAGGACGCGGGGTTCGCCGTCCTGCGGGACGTCCTGAACGGAAAGACCGGGGCGGGGGTCCTGTCGAGGATCACCTTCGTGTTCGTGCCGGTCTTCAACGTGGACGGCCACGAGCGTTTCGGCCCGAACCACCGCCCCAACCAGCGCGGTCCCGAGGCGATGGGCTGGAGGACCACCGCCCAGAACCTCAACCTCAACCGGGACTACGCGAAGGCCGAGGCTCCGGAGATGCACGCGATGCTCGCGCTTCTGAACGCATGGGACCCCGAGCTCTACGTCGATCTCCACGTGACCGACGGCGCGAAGTTCCGCCACGACGTCGCGATCCTGGTGGACCCCGCGGAGGAGCCGCGGCACCCTCTGCGCGAGCCCGCGCGCAAGCTCCGCCACGAGATCGCCTCGCGCCTCGAGGCGCTCGGGCACCGTCCGCTCGAGTTCTACCCGGCGTTCGAGAAGGACGACGACCCCGCGTCGGGGTTCGCGGTCGGGGTCGCGCCGCCGCGACTGTCGACCCCCTATTGGGCGGCGCGGGGGAGGATGGCGCTGCTCGTCGAGACCCACAGCTGGCACCGGTACGCCGAGCGGGTCGACGCGACCCGCCACGTCCTCGAGGCGACCCTCGAGCTCGCGGCCCGCGACGGGACGTCGTGGCGCGCGGCGATCGACGCTCCCGACTCCTCGGCGGAGCTCGGCATCGCGTGGGCGCACGACGATCCCGTCGCGACGATCGAGTTCCTCGGGTATGCCTACGCGCGCCGTCCGTCGGCGATCTCCGGAGGGATGACGGTCGACTACGACGAGACGAAGCCGGAGACGTGGCGGATCCCGCTCCGCACCGGGGTGAAGGCGGCGCGCACGGCGCGCCTGCCGAAGGCCGGATGGATCGTGCCCCCGGCGTGGGCGCCGCTCGTACGCGACAAGCTCGCGGCGCACGGGTTCCGGACGGAGACGATCGGCGCGGCGAGGACCTCCGTGACGGTCGAGGTCTGGCGGGCGGCCTCGACGACCTTCGCCGTCGCTCCGTACGAGGGGCGGCGACGGGTCGAAGCCGAGGGCTCGTGGACCGGCGGAACGCGCGACGTCGCGCCCGGCTCGTTGTTCGTACCCGCGGCGCAGCCGGGAGCGCGGCTGCTCGTCCAGCTGCTCGAGCCGGAGGCGCCGGACTCCCTCGTCTCGTGGGGGTACTTCGACGCGATCTTCGAGCGCAAGGAGTACATGGAGTCCTACGTCACCGAGGAGGTCGCCGCGGCGATGCTCCGCGACGATCCCGCCGTCCGTGCGGAGTTCGAGCGGCGGCTGTCCGATCCGAAGTTCGCCGCGGATCCGAACGCACGCCTCGAGTTCTTCCACCGGCGCCACGCCTCCTGGGACGACCGCAAGGACGTCTACCCCGTGGTCAAGGTCGATGCCTTCTGAACGGAGGATGCCGGCCGTCGTCCGCGTCGTCGGTCTGGCGATCTCGCTCGTCTTCGTCGCGGTCGTCGTCGGGAGCGTCTTCGTCCCGTCGGAGGTGCGCGTCGAGCGTCGCGTGCGGGTCGGGCGCCCCCCGGAGCTCGTGTACGCGCTGCTCGAGGCGCAGGCCGCCTCCCCGCGCGGCGACGGCGTCCGTCGCGCGGTCGTCGCGCGCGTCCCGAACGAGCGGCTGCGGATCGAGCTCGATTACGGCGGGCTGGGGAAGGCCTTCGAGACCCTGACGCTCGAGCCGCGCGAAGGGAGCACCGAGGTCGTCCGGATCTACGAGCAGGCGCTGGGCCGGCGACCGTTGCGTCGCTGGGCCGGCGCGAGGCTCCCGCGCCTGCTGGGGGAGACCTTCGAGCGTGAGCTCGCGGCGATCAAGACCTCGGCGGAAGGGTCTCCGCCGCACCGGTGACCGCCGCGACCGCGGGATCGCACGTGCGACACACCCGGCGGACCGCCTCGAACGACACCAGGTGGATCTCGGGAACGGCGGAGCCGTCGGGAATCCGCTCCTCGCGGAGGAGATCGGTCGAAAGGTACTTCTTGTTGTCGTCGCAGAAGACCGTGACGACGGTGGCGTCGCCGCCGAGCTCCTCGAGGATCTCGAGGGCGCCGACGAAGTTCGCTCCCGACGAGATCCCGACCGGAAGGCCCAGCTCGCGGGCGAGCTTCTGGGCCATCAGGATCGCGTCCCCGTCGTCGACGCTGACGACGCGGTCGAGGGTGTCGAGGCGGCAGATCGGCGGGACGAACTCGTCGGAGATTCCCTGGATCCGGTGTTTGCCGACCTTGCACCCGGTCGAGAGGGTCGGGGAGTTCGCGGGCTCGAGGGGGTGGACGCGGATCGCCGGGCGGAGGGCGCGCAGCGCCTTGCCGACTCCCATGACGGTGCCGCCGGTCCCGACCCCCGCGACGAACGCGTCGGGGGTCTTCCCCGCCGCCTCGCATTGCCACCAGATCTCGGGGCCCGTCGTCTGCTCGTGCGCCTCGACGTTGTCCTCGTTCGAGAACTGGCGCGGGAGGAACGCGCGACCCGCCGCCGCCGCGGCCTCCTCGGACATGCGGATGCTCCCGAGGAATCCGCCCTCCTCCCGGCTCACGAGACGGATCTCCGCCCCGAGGCTGCGGATCAGGTCGATCCGCTCGCGGCTCATCCAGTCGGGCATGAAGATCGTGACGGGGTGGCCGAGCGCGCGACCGATCGACGCGACGGCGATTCCGGTGTTCCCGCTCGTGGCCTCGAAGATGGGAACCCCCGGAGCCAACGCTCCCGTCTCGTAGGCGCGCGCCATGATGTGCAGCGCCATCCGGTCCTTGATGGAGCCGCTGAGGTTCAGGTGCTCGGCCTTCGCCCAGACGCGCCGACGCTTCCCGCGGAACTCGAAGTCCACCTTCAGGAGCGGGGTGTTCCCGATCAGGTCCCGCAACCCCGCGAAGCGGGCGTTCAGCGCCGTCGCGGGCATCAACCCACCCGGTTCTTGTGCTCGGAGATCAGCTTGTCCACGACGTCGGGATCGGCGAGGGTCGTCGTGTCCCCGAGCCCCGTGTATTCGCCCGCGGCGATCTTCCGGAGGATGCGGCGCATGATCTTCCCGCTCCGGGTCTTCGGAAGCCCGTCCGCGACGTGGATGACGTCCGGCGCGGCGAACGAGCCGATCGAGTGCCGCACCTGCTCCTTGAGCGAGCCCGCCACCGCGTCGGCGTTCTGGCCGACGAAGTCGGAGCCCAGGATCACGTAGGCGTAGATCCCGGTCCCCTTGATCGGGTGCGGGAAGCCGACGACCGCGGCCTCGGCCACGGAATCGTGGGCGACGAGCGCGCTCTCGATCTCGGCGGTGCCCAGGCGGTGCCCCGACACGTTGAGGACGTCGTCGATGCGGCCGGTGATCCAGTAGTAGCCGTCCTCGTCGCGGCGGCAGCCGTCGCCGGTGAAGTAATAACCCTTGTACTGCGTGAAGTACGTCTCCTTGAAGCGGTGGTGGTCGCCCCACACCGTGCGCGCCTGCCCCGGCCACGGGGAGGCGAGGCACAGGGCGCCCGAGACCCCGTTTCCGTCGAGGATGCGTCCGTCGGCCGGGTCGACGACGAGAGGCTTCACGCCGAAGAAGGGGAGGGTCGCGGAGCCCGGCTTCGTGGGGGTCACGCCCGGGAGCGGAGTGATGAGGATGCCGCCCGTCTCCGTCTGCCACCACGTGTCCACGACCGCGCAGCGCGAGTCTCCGACGACGTCGTGGTACCACTTCCAGATCTCGGGGTTGATCGGCTCGCCGACGGTCCCCAGGATCCGCAGCGACGAGCGCTTGTAGCGCTTGACGAACTCGTCCCCGGCCTGCGCGATGGCGCGCAGCGCCGTCGGCGCCGTGTAGAAGATGTTGATCCCCAGATCGTCGACGGTCCGCCAGTAGCGCCCGGGATCGGGGTAGGTGGGAATCGACTCGAACATCACGGTCGTGGCGCCGTTGGCGAGGGGCCCGTAGACGATGTACGAGTGCCCGGTGATCCAGCCGACGTCCGCCGCGCAGCAGTAGATGTCGCCGGGGTGGTAGTCGAAGACGTACTTGTGGGTCATCGCGGCGTAGGTCATGTAGCCGCCGGTGGTGTGCAGGACTCCCTTGGGCTTCCCGGTCGACCCCGACGTGTAGAGGATGAACAGCGGGTCCTCCGCGCCCATCCACTCGTTGGTGCAGGTCGACCGCTGCTTGTGACACTCCTCGTCCAGCCAGTAGTCCCGCCCGGACTCCATCGGGACGTCCTTTTCGGTCCGGCGCGCGACGAGCACCGTCTCCACCATCGACATCCCCTCGACGGCCCGGTCGGCGATCGCCTTCAGCGGGATCTTCCGCCCGCCGCGCAGTCCCTCGTTCGCGGTCACGAGGATCTTGCAGCGCGCGTCCACGATCCGGTCGCGCAGCGACTCCGCGCTGAACCCGCCGAAGACCACCGAGTGCACCGCGCCGATGCGCGCGCAGGCGAGCATCGTGTAGACGGTCTCGGGAATCATCGGCATGTAGATGCAGACGCGATCGCCCTTCTTCACGCCGTGCGAATGGAGGACGTTGGCGACCCGGCAGACCTGGTGCTTCAGCTCGCGATACGAGATGTGCTTGTAGACGCCCGGCTCGTCGGCGGCCCAGATGATCGCGGTGCGGTCGCCGTGGGTGGCGAGATGACGGTCGACGCAGTTGAAGCAGGCGTTCATGCGCCCGCCGGCGAACCACGAGAAGTCGACCTCCTCGTAGTCGGCGTCGAAGACGGTGTGCCACGGGTGGAACCAGGTCAGCGCCTTGGCCTGCTCGGCCCAGAACCACTCGGGGTTGTCGAGCGAGAGCCGGTAGAGGCGCTGGTACTCCTCCATCGACTTGATCCACGCGCGTTCCTGGATGTGAGGCTTGACGTCGTAGATCTCCTCGGCCACGGCAGCTCCTCCCGGGCGCGGCGCCCAAAAAAGCCCGCGAATCGTACACCCGGAAGGCGCCGTATACTCCGGCGCCCGGAGGCGACATTGGTCAATTTACTGGACACCGTTTCGGGGTGGGTGTGGGGGCTTCCGCTCCTGGTCCTTCTGTTCGGGACCCACCTCTTCCTGACGTTCCGGCTCCGCCTCATCCAGCGGTACACGCCGACGGCGATCCGGCTCTCGCTGAGCCGGAAGCGGGAAGGCGAGGGGGACGTCAGCCAGTTCGGCGCCCTGACCACGGCGCTGGCCGCCACGATCGGCACGGGGAACATCGTCGGGGTCGCGACGGCGGTCGCCGCGGGGGGGCCGGGCGCGGTCCTCTGGATGTGGCTGACCGGGGTCTTCGGGATCTCGACGAAATACGCCGAGGCGGTCCTCGCGGTGAAGTATCGCGTGCGAGGCCCGGGGGGGATGATGTCGGGCGGCCCGATGTACGTCCTCGAGCGCGGCCTGGGTATGCGCTGGCTCGGCCTGATCTTCGCGGGGCTCACGGCGGTCGCGGCGTTCGGCATCGGGAACATGGTCCAGGCCAACTCGATCGCCTCGCTCGCGAACGAGGCGTTCCACGTTTCCCCGTACCTCACGGGGATCGTGCTGACCGTGCTCACGGCGGTCGTGATCCTCGGCGGCATCCACTCGATCGCGATCGTCTGCGAGCGGCTCGTCCCGTTCATGGCGATCTTCTACGTGCTCGGCTGCGCCGTCCTGCTCGCGATGGGGTGGGAGACGCTCGGCGCGACGTTGAAGACGATCCTGACGACCGCGTTCACCGGCCAGGCGGCGGTGGGCGGATTCCTCGGCGCCGGGATGAAGGAGGCGATCCGCTTCGGGATCGCGCGCGGGTTGTTCTCGAACGAGTCGGGGCTCGGCTCGGCGCCGATCGTCGCCGCCGCGGCCCAGACGAAAAACCCCGTGAGGCAGGCGCTGGTCTCCTCGACCGGGACGTTCTGGGACACCGTCGTCGTGTGCGCGATGACGGGGCTCGTGATCGTCAACACGGGCGACTGGACGCAAGGGCTGAAAGGAGCGGCGTTGACCCACGCCGCGTTCGAGGGATTCCCCGTCGTCGGTCCGATCGTCCTGACGGTGGGGCTGCTCACGTTCGTCTTCTCGACGATCCTCGGCTGGTGTTACTACGGCGAGAAGGCGATCGAGTACCTGATCGGACACCGCGCGGTGAAGCCGTACCGCGTGTTGTGGGTCGGCGCGGTGTTCGTCGGCTCGGTGACCTCGCTCCCCGCGGTGTGGGCCTTCGCCGACATCGCCAACGGGCTCATGGCGGTCCCGAACCTCGTCTCGCTCCTGCTGCTCTCGGGCGTCGTCGCGAACGAGACGAAGAAATACCTCTGGAGCGACAACCTCGACGCGGACACGCACGAATGAGCCCGCTCGACGCGTTGCTCGCCCTCCACGCGGAGGTCGATCGCGAGGCGGCGGGGACCGCCGCGAAGCACCCCGGCCGACTCCAGTGCCGCCGGGGGTGCGCGGCGTGTTGCGTGGACGGGATCACCGTCTTCGAGGTCGAGGCCGGGCGGATCCGACGCAACGCCCCCGAGGTGCTGATGCAGCCCCCGCATCCCGAGGGGGCGTGCGCCTTCCTCGACGCCGAAGCGGCCTGCCGGATCTACGCCGACCGGCCGTACGTGTGCCGCACGCAGGGGCTCCCGCTCCGCTGGCTCGAGGAGCGCGGCGACGACGTCGTCGAGATGCGGGACATCTGCCCCCTCAACGAGGCCGGCACTCCCCTCGAGGAGCTCGATCCGGCGGACTGCTGGTCGATCGGTCCCTACGAGGAACGGCTTCAGGCGATCGCGGCGGCGTTCGATCCGGGGATGCGGCGCGTGACGCTGCGGAGCCTGCTCCGCACGGGCTAGGACCAACGTCCCATTTCCCGATCCCCGGCCGCGCCGTAGCCTCCGATGGACCACCAAGGAGGCTCTCATGAAGCGAATCCTGACCGCCAGTCTGCTCGTCGCCGCGACCGGTGTCGCGGCCGCCGCTCCGCCCGCCGACATCTGCGCCGACTCCGCCTCGTCGACGACCGTCAAGGAGTCCTTCTCCAAGGACTCGAACGCCGCCGGCTGGTCGTTCAGCCGCGGGAGCGCCCGCGAGGGGATCGACCCCAAGGGAGGCAACCCCGGCGCGTTCCTCCACAACTCCTTCGTCACCGCGGGGTATCCCGTCGCGTCGACCGACCCGGCGATCCTCTCCGCCTTCACCGGCGACTTCCGGGCGCGGGGCGTCGGCGCGATCGGAGCGGACTTCATCGCCTTCCGCGCCAGCCTCAACACCTTCGAGGAGCGCTACATCAGCGTGATGCTCGTGAACAACGAGGGGACGCCCGGCGATCCGTACGACGACTGCTACGTCTTCTTCACCGGCGACACCTCGATGCCGAACCCGAAGGAGCAGAACAAGCCGTCGTTCCTCTCCTACGACTTCGCGATCCCGTCGCAGAGCGCGGGGCTGCCGTCCCCGAACCGCACGGACTGCACCGAAGGGGACTGCGTCTACATGTCCTGCCCCGACCTGGGCGTTCCCTGCTGGGGATGGTCGAAGCCCACGATCACCAACTGCCCGACCGGCGACGACGCGAACGCCACCTGGGAGCGCGTGATCTCCCACGTGGACGAGGTCCACATCACCTTCCAGCACCCGGAGTACTTCAGCCTGCTCCAGGACTGGAACGTCGGCATGGACAACGCGCGGATCACGACCTGCGGTCAGTAGCCCCCCGGGGGGCGGTGCGGCCGAGAAGGCCCACCGCCCCCGTCACGAGCGCCGCGCCGCCGATCGACGCCGCGTCCGGCACCGTCCCGAACATCAGCCAGCCGAAGGCGAGCCCGAAGACGGGTCCGGTCAACGTGACCGCCGTCGCCTTCGCCGCCGCCACGCGCGCGAGCCCCAGCGTCAGCGCCACCTGACCGAGCAGCGCCGACGCCGTCACGAGCAGGTGTCCCGCCACCTCGGTCCCGTTCCTCGGAAGCGACGCGTTCCCCGCCGCCACCGCCGCGACGAACGACGGCACGATCGTCGCGAGCGGGAACCACACGAGGATCGTGATCGGGTGCTCGGACTTCGCGAGGTCGCGCACGGTCATGTACGCGAGGGCCGAAAGCAGCGACCCGGCGACTCCGACGAGCCCCGCGACGCGGAAGTCCCCCGTGGGGCGGACGATGAGCGCGATCCCCGCGAGCGCGAGCGCGACGAGCGCCCAGTGCGCGCCGCCGCTTCGCTCGCGAAGGAGCAGGGGCGCGAGCGCGGCGACGAAGGCGGGGTGGCTGTACTGCAGGAGCACCGCGTCGCCCAGGGGCAGGTGCTGCACCGAGAAGAAGTAGCAGGAGAGGGCGAGGTACCCGAAGATCCCGCGCAGGAGCAGGCGTCCGGGCCGCCTCCCCCGGATCGGGGCCCCGGAGCTGCGCGCGAGGGTGACGAAGACCGCCGCCATCATCACGCCGCGCGAGAACACCACCGCCTGCGTCGGCGTGTCGGGGAGGTACTTCTTCACGAACGCGGCCATCAGCGCGAAGAGGGCGGCCGAGGCGATCATCAGCGTCACGCCGCCGCGCGCGCTCTCTCCGGGGGGCTTGCCCTCGCGCAGCGCCGTCCAGACGTCGGCGAGCCCGGTGAGCAGGAGGGAGCGGGGAGCCCGCAGCCACGAGGGAGGGATCACGGCGCCTGCTGCGCCTCGACGCGCCGGGAGACGATCTCGCGCAGCCGCTCGAGGCGGGGGTCCCCCCGCAGCGGCTCGAGCTCCGGGTCCGCGAGGAACTCGGCGCCGCCCCAGCCGCGATCGACGAGGGCGCCCAGGAAATGGAGCGCTTCCGCGCGTCGACCCGCGCGGAGGTGCATCGCGGCGAGCAGCTCCAGGGCCTGGTAGGAGTAGTCGTTGGACGGGCCGAGCGAGGCGTCCCAGGCGTAGGTCGCCCGCAGGAGCGTCGCCTCCGCCTGCACCGCGCGGGCGGGGATCGCCGCGTAGATCCTGCCGAGTCCGAACGCCGCGAGGATCGTCTGCGGGTTCGAGGGGCCCAGCGTCCGGTCGCACGCCTCGAGGGTCTGCTCCCCGAGCTTCGCCGCCTCCCAGGGGCGGCCGAGGTCCAGCAGGAGGATCGAGATCTCGCGCTGGGTGCTCAACACGTCCGGGTGCCGATCCCCGAGGACGCGCCGCTGGGCGGTCGCGATCGACTCCATGAGGACCCGCGCCTCCTCGTACCGGCGGTGGTCCCTCAGATCGGTCGCGTAGTTCATCCCGGTGCCGAGGGTGTCCTTGTGATCGGGGCCGAGGGCGCGGCGCATGTTGTCGTACGCCCAGCGCCGGAGCTCGAGCCCCTCGTCCTTCTTGCCGATGTTGTCGAGCGCGTTCGCGAGGTTGTTCGCGAGTCCCAGGGTGAAGCGGTCCGAGTCGCCGAGCGTGCGCTGGGAGGCTTCGAACGCCTCGCGGTAGAGGGGCTCGGCCTGGGCGAAGCGGCCGGTGGTGTGCCACAGGCTCGCGACGGCGTTCGCGGCGCGCAGGGTGTCCGGGTGCCCCATGCCGAGCGAAGCCCTCCGACGCCCGAGCACGTCGACGAGCATCGGCTCGGCTTCGGCGTACCTCCCGAGCCTCCAGAGGATCGTGGCCCAGTCCGTTCTCGCGGAAAGCGACTCCTCGTCGTCCTCGCCCTTGAACCGCACGGTGTCCTCGTACGCCTCCCGGTGCAGCGGCTCGGCCTCGTGGTAGAGGCCGAGATTCTCGTAGACGTCGCCGAGCGTGCGCTTGAGGCGCGCGCGGACGAGCGAAGGCTCGGGCATCTTCTCGTCGATCGACTTCGCGCCCCGGTCGAGGATCTCCCGCGCGGTGATGTCCCCCCCGCGCGAGACGTTGGGGTCCGCGACCTTGAACAGGTCGGTCAGGAACTGCGACACCTGCCGCGAGGTCTCCGCCTCCGTGTTCGCGCGATCGCGCTCGTGGGTGACGCGCGCGTTCTGCACCCCCATCGTCACCGCGAAGCCGAGCAGGCTCGCCATCGCGATCGCGAGCGCGCCCACGGCGAGCTTGTTCCGGCGGACGAACTTCCCCGCCCGGTAGAACAACGTGTCCGGGCGCGCGGAGACCGGTCGCCCGTCCAGGTGGCGCTGCACGTCGTCGACGAGACCGGCGACCGAGGCGTACCGCCGCTCGGGCTCCTTGCGCAGGGCGGTCAGGATGATCGTGTCGAGGTCGCCCTGCAGCTCCCCCGCGAGGCGGGCGGGGGTCGTCCCGCGAAGGCGCGCGACCTCCTCGGCGGCGGCGCCGCCGTCGAGCCCGGCGGCGGGGTCGAGCGTCGGGTCGGCGATCGCCGCGCTCGGCCGGGTCGGCTCGTCCTCCATCACCGCGCGGGCGATCTGCTCCGGCGCGCGGTTCGCGCCGGCGCGGTACGGGGTGCGGCCGGTGAGCAATCGATACAGGAGCAGCCCGAGCTGGTAGACGTCCGAGGAGATCGTGACCGCGCCTCCGGAGAGCTGCTCGGGGCTCGCCCAGGCCGGGGTCATCGGGCGGGCGCCGGTGTGGGTCGCCTCACCGGCGGAGTCGTCGTCGAGGACCTTGGCGATGCCGAAGTCGAGGAGCTTGGGGTGGCCTCCCTCGGTGACGAGGATGTTCGACGGCTTGATGTCCCGGTGGACGATGAGGTTCCGGTGGGCCTCGTGGACCGCCTTGGCGACCCGCAGGAACAGTCGCAGCCTCGCCGGGAGATCGAGGCGGTACGTGTCGCACCACGCGTCGATGGGTTTGCCGTCCACGAACTCCATCACGAGGTACGGGCGGCCCTCGGCGTCCACGCCGCCGTCGAGCAGGTGCGCGATGTCGGGGTGGGTGACCCTGGCGAGGATGCGCCGCTCGCGCTCGAACCGGCGGAGGACGTCGTCCGAGTCGACGCCCCGCTTGATCCGCTTGAGCGCGACCCGCTGCTCGAACGCGCCGTCGGCGCGCTCGGCGAGGTGGACGACCCCCATGCCGCCGCGGCCGACCTCGCGCAGGATCCGGTAGCGTCCGACGAACGTCCCCGCCTCGAGGGGGGCGTCCTCGTCGATGTCGCGGACCACGCGGTCCCACAGCGGTCCCTCGAGGGCCCCCGCCGCGCGGATCCCGGAGGCTTCGCCGTCGTCGGACGTCGAGGCGAGCAGGCGGTCGACGAGCGCCTTCAGCGCCGCGTCGCCGCCGCACTGCGCTTCGACGAAGGCCTCGCGTTCGCGCGGAGGCAGGTCGAGGGCGGCGTCGAAGATCCGGTCCGCGCGCCTCCGGCGCTCGGCCGTGTCCATCTCACGCCTCTCCGGGGGAAGCCTGCCCCTCGAGCTCCTCGCGAAGCCACGCGCGTGCGCGCATCCAGTCGCGCTGCACGGTCCGCGTGGTGATGCCGAGCGCGGCCGCCGTTTCCTCCTCGTCGAGTCCGGCGAAGAAACGGCACTCGACCACGCGCGCGAGGCGCGGCTCGAACTCCTCGAGCCTCGCGAGGGCGCGGTCGACGTCGAGGATCGCCTCCGCCTGGCTCTGCACCGGGATGTCGCGCTCCTCGAGGGGGAGCGCGCGCTCGCCGCCGCCGCGTTTCCCGGCGGCGTGGCGCCTCGCGTAGGAGATGATCACCTGGCGCATCGCGCGGGCCGCGACGGCGAGGAAGTGATTGCGGTCCTGGAAGCCCGCGCTCGCGGGCTCGACCAGCTTCAGGTAGGCCTCGTGGACGATCCCGGTCGTGCCGAGCGTGTGCCCCGACCGCTGGCGCCGCAGGTGCGCCCTGGCGATGCGACGAAGGTCCTCGTAGACGATCGGGAACAGCCGGTCATAGGCCTCGCGATCCCCCTCGCGATACGCCTGCAGCAGCCGGGTCACCTCGCCGGACGCACTCAAGTTCTACCTCTTCCAAGGCCCCTCGAGACGGTTCGGCGATTCTAGCAAGCCTCATCGCCACCGCGCGATGAAGAGGTTCGTGTCGCGGGAATTCGGGTCGGCGCGGTTCGACGCCCACACGAGCCACTTCCCGTCGGGGCTGAAGTAGGGGAAGCCGTCGAACCCGGGCGCGGTCGTGACCCTCTCGAGGGGGCCGCCGTCGCGGCTCACGAGGTAGAGGTCGAACTCGCGCCCCCCCGCGGTCGCGTTGGAGGCGAAGATCACCTGCTTCGAGTCCGGGGTGAAGTACGGGCAGAAGTTCGCCGCGCCGTTGTTGGTCAGCCGCCTGGGGTCCGACCCGTCGGCCTTCGCCACGTAGATCTCGACGTTCCTCGGCCGGACGAGCCCCTCGGCCAGGAGGGACCGGTACTCCGCGAGGGCCTCGCCTTCGGGGCGCCCCGCCCGCCAGACGATCTCGGAGCAGTCGGGGCTGTAGAAGGCGCCGCCGTCGTACCCGGGCGTGTGCGTGAGGCGCGTGACCGTCCCGTCGTCCCTGCGCTCGTAGAGCTCGAGGTCTCCGTCGCGCACCGACGTGAAGATCATCTTCCCGCCCTTGTGGCACCATGTCGCCTCGGCGTCGTACCCCTTCCCGTCGGTGATCCGGGTCGCGTTCCTGCCGTCGGCGTCGGCGAGCCAGAGGTCGTAGGTGTCGTAGAGGGCCCAGACGTACCCCTTCGACCGGTCGGGGTCGGCGGGGCAGGGGTCGCCCCCGGCCTCGGTCGAGGCGTAGACGATCTTCTTCCCGTCGGGGTACGAGAAGTACCCGCAGGTCGTGCGCCCCTTTCCGCTCGAGACCTGCGTCACCTCGCCGGTCGCGAGATCGAGCACGTATTGCCGGTCGCAACGGTTCGGAGCGACCGTCGCCTGGAAGATCAGCTTGGTGCCGTCGGGGCTGAAGTAGGCCTCGGCGTTCTCGCCGCCGAAGGTGAGCTGGCGAACGTCGGAGAGGCGTTCCTCGCCGGGGAAGGTCTTCCCGAACGGCTTGCCCGCGCGTACGACGAACGCGACGGCGTCCGGGTAGAAGACCTCGTCCTTGCCGAGGTCCACGATCCACCCGGCGGGGTCGCCCTTCTCGACCCGACGGACCGCCGTGATCTTCGCGCCCGGGTGCTCCTTCGCGAAACGCGACCACAACGGCGCGGGAAGGGCCGCGTAGCCCGCCTCGCGCTCGAGGCGCAGGAGCTCCCCTTGCGCCGAGATCCGGAGGAACGCGCGCCCCTTCGCCGTGGAGACCCGCAGCGCCCAGGGTTTCCCCTCCTCCTTCGGGAGGACGTGGCAGGAGGTGATCCGCCCGTCGGGAACGGCGGCCTTGGACGCGGCCATCACGGCCGAGGGGCACTCGCCGGCGAAGGCGGTGGAGGCGAGCGAGAGGGCGAGGACGAGCGGCGCGAGCGGACGGTGCATCGGGTCTCCTCCGGAGCGCGCCATTCTAGCGGCGAGGAGACGCGGGCCTGCGGGAGGGAACGAACGCGGCGGCATGGGGCGCCTGCGCGTCCCATGCCGCCGCCCGGTTCGTCGGAACTAGCGCTGCCGGCTGGCGCTGCCGCGGGGCACCGCCGAACCCTTCTTCTTCGAGCCGCGTGCGGCGTCGGTCGCCTCCGCGCGGATGCCGCGCTGGTCGTGCGGGACGCGGATGTCCGCAGCGGCCTGCGAGGTGTTCTCCGAGGCGTCGGTCGCGCTGTACGTCGCGGTATACACGCGGCCGCTGCCGTTCCCCTTGCGCTCCGCGCGCACGAGGAAATCGAAGTCGGCGGTCCCCGCCGCGACCCCCTGGATGTCGTTCGGGAAGTTCCCGTCGCCGGTGTCGTTGTCGGGCTCGTTCGAGGTCACCGAGACGAGCTTCACCACGACCTCGGGGCTGCAGACGTCGGTCGCCTCCACGTTCGCGTGGATCCGCACCATCTTGTGGTTGGGGGGCCAGATCACGTTCGGGGTGACCTTGAGCCGGATCACCGGCGGAGTCGTGTCGACGATCACGAAGACGACCTCGACGGTCGCCGACTGCCCGACGGAGTCGGTGACCTGCAGCGTCACCGCGTGCGGGCCGAAGTCGAACGGCACCGTCAGGTTCACGCCGGCGCCGAGGAAGACCTCGGTGTCGCTGCCGAAGTCCTCGAACCACTCGTAGAGGACGATGTCGCTCGTGGTGTCGGTGTCGTCCGGATCCGAGGATGCCGAGCCGTCCAGGGCGACGTCGGCTCCGGCCGGCGAGGTGCATTCGACCTCGCCGCCGTCCCCCGCGTCCGCGGTCGGCGGGGCGTTCTCGCCCGCGACGATCGACTGCCACGACGGAAGGGTCTGGTCTCCCTCGCCCCCGGTCACGAGCGCGAGGCCGTTGCCGTCGACGCCGATCGTCCAGATCTCGAAGTCGGCCTCGGGAGCACCGGCGAACGCGAGGAGCAGGCCGTCCGGCGAGAAGGCCGGGGCGACCGCGGGGAAGCTCCCGTCGGTGAACGCGGCCGCATTGGCGCCGTCGAGGTCCATCGTCCACAAGGCCGCCTCGAGCGCGTCGGCGTCCCGCACGAACACGATCTTCGTGCCGTCGGGGGAGACGTCGGGATCGCGGTCCGGGGCCGCGTCGTTGGTCAGGCGCGCCGGCGACGTGCCGTCGGGGTTGACGGAGTAGATCTCGAAGTTCCCGTCGCGGTCGGTGGCGAACACGATCTTCGCGCCGTCCGGCGTCCACGTCGGCTCGGCGTCGACCGCGTCGTCGTCGGTGACGCGCGCAAGGCCGGTGCCGTCGGCGTTCGCGGACCAGAGATCGACCCGGCCTGTCGCGATCTCCTCGCCGACGAAGACGAGCTTCGTCCCGTCCGCGCTCCACGCGGGGGAGGACAACGCGAACCCCGCGGCGGAGAGGAGGTCGGCGCTCGTGCCGGCCGCGAGATCGGCGACGCGCAGGACGCCGTCCGCGGCGTAGGCGATCCGGAGGGAGGCCGGCGCCCACGCGGGAGCCGCGCCCTCGACGAGGTCGCGCAGACCCGACCCGTCGGCGTTCACGACGGCGACCCGTGAGGAGTCTCCGTCGGGGGTCTGGAACGCGAGCCGTCCGTTGCCGCCCGGAGCGGCCGCCTGAACGGTCGAAGCCGCGACCGCAACGGTCGCGAGCAATGCCAGAATTTTCATGTGGAACTCCTTTAAGATCGGGGTCCACTGCACGGTACGAAGGGCTCATTGCGACGGCAATAGCCAAATGCGAAAACCCGCGCGATTGCGCGGGTTTCGCAGGACTCCAAACCGGAAAACCCGTGAAACTTCAAGGCAACGCGGGGTTCGCGTCCGGCATCGTGGCGGGAGCCTCGGCGGGCTCGTAGCTCCAGCCGGTCCACAGGCCGAGCATGAACCACGTCAGGGACCCGACCCCCACGAGGAAGACCGTGTCGCCGACCAGGCGCAACCAGCGCAGGAGCTCGATCCACGGCTGCTGGAGGAACTCGGCGCTGCGCGCGAACCAGAGCCCCTGCTCGACCGAGGCCCACGTCTGCGCGAGCCCGATCGGGAGCAGGCTCATCACGACCATCAGCCCGAGCCCGACGTTCATGAGCCAGAACGCGATCGCGAGCGGGCGCTCCTTCCACACGCGGTCGCCGGTGAGCAGGCGGGCGACGAGCAGCACCAGACCGAGCGAGAGCAGGCCGTACACGCCGAAGAGGGCGGTGTGCGCGTGGACGGGGGTCGTGTTGAGCCCTTGCATGAAGTACAGCGCGATCGGCGGGTTGATCAGGAAGCCGAAGATCCCCGCGCCGACGAGGTTCCAGAAGGCCACGCCCACGAAGAAGCGCACCGGCCACCGGTACCGCGCCATCCACGGCGCGGCGTGCTGCATCCGGCTGGTCTGGAACGCCTCGATCCCGAGGAGAACCAGCGGGACGACCTCGAGGGCGCTGAACGTCGCGCCGATCGCGAGGATCGGCGTCGGCGTGCCGCTGAAGTACAGATGGTGGAACGTCCCGGGGATCCCCGCGAACAGGAACAGCGCGCTCGACGCGATCACGGCGGTTCCGGCGTGGGACTTCGAGACGAGGCCCATCCTGGCGAAGACGAACGCGAGGGCGGCGGTCGCGAAGACCTCGAAGAACCCCTCGACCCAGAGGTGGACGACCCACCAGCGCCAGTACTCCATCACGGTGAGGTGCGTGCGCGCGCCGAAGAAGAAACCGGCGGCGTACATGAGCCCGATCGCCGCGGAGGCGCCGGCGAACATCAGGACGAGAGGCCGCATCGCGTCCTTCGCCTTCAGCGCCGGCGCGAGGCCGCGCAGCATCAGCCCGAGCCAGAGAAGCAGGCCCGTGAAGAGGGCGATCTGCCAGCCGCGGCCGAGATCGACGTATTCGTACCCCTGGTGACCGAACCAGAACCCCGTGTCGAGGCCGAGCTTCTGGTGGATCGAGAACGCCTCGCCGGCGAGCGAGCCGACGACGACGAGCAGCAGGGCGCCGAAGAGGAGGTTGACGCCCAGGCGCTGGAACCGCGGCTCGCGGCCGCCGACGGCCGGGGCGAGGAACAGGCCCGCGGCGAGGAAGGACGTCGCGATCCAGAACAGGCCCGTCTGGATGTGCCAGGTGCGGCTGAGGGAGTACGGGATCAGCTCTCCGAGCGGCAGGCCGAAGAAGTGCTGCCCCTCGACGGTGTAGTGGGCCGTGAGCGCGCCGAGCAGCACCTGCACGCCGAACAGGCCGATCACGACCCCGAGGAACTTCGCCACCGCCTTCATCGACGGGGTCGGCGCGATCGCCGCGAGCGGGTCGCGCGCGGGGGGCTCGACGTGCGGCTCCTTCGCGTTGCGGAAGGCGGTGCGCCACACGATCGCGGCGACCCCCGCGAGCAGGAGCGCGATGCTGACCATCGACCAGACGATGTTGGCGCCGGTGGGGCGGTTGTCGATGAGCGGCTCGTGGGGCCAGTTGTTCGTGTAGGTGATCGCCGAGTCGGGGCGCTGCGTCGCGCACGCCCACGAGGTCCAGAAGAAGAACTGCGTGAGCTTCGCGCGGCGCTCGGGGTCGGGCACCGTCGCGGCGCGCATCGCGTACGCCTCCCGGAGCTGCGTGAGCGCCGGGTCGCCGCCGAACAGGGCGTCGTAGTGGGCGGCCACGCGTCGGAACGCCTCGGCCCTGTCGGCGGAGATCGTGATCGTCCCGGTTCGCGCGTCGTAGCGGTTGGTGCGCAGCTCGGCCTTCAGGCGCGCGTCGTAGCCGTGGTCCCCGTCCCGCTCCTTCCAGATCGCGAGCAGCTCCTGCGCTTCGCGGTGAAGCCAGTCGGCCGACCAGTCGGGGGCCTGGTAGGCGCCGTGCCCCCAGACCGAGCCGAGCTGCTGACCTCCGGTGGACTGCCAGACGACCTGGCCGTCGAGGATCTCCGCCTTCGTGGCGACGACGCGGCCGTCGTCGGTGACGACGCGCTCGGGGATCGGCGGGGCCTGGCGGTAGACCTCGCGGCCGAAGAAACCCAGCAGGGAGAAGGCGACGAGAAGGGCGGCGCCGAGCAGCCACCACGCCTTGCGGGTCGGGTTCATCACGAAGCTCCTTGGGTCTAGGCGCAGAGAACGCGCGGGAAGAGGACGTTGTTCTCGAGGTGGATGTGCTCCATCAGGTCGCGCTCGAGGGACTCGAGCCCGGAGTACAGGGCGCGCCACGTGGCGCAGGCCTCGGGGGGAGGGACCAGGTTCCCGGTCAGCTCGCGGGTGTGCGCGAGGTTGGTCCCGTGGTCGGTGTGCTCCTGCTCGAGACACTGGATCGCCGCGGCCAAAGACGCCCCGTTTCCGGAGAGGACGTGCGGGAAGACGACGCGCTCTTCCTTCTCGAGGTGGTCGAACGCGGCGGCCTGCATCGCACGCAGGTGGTCGGCGAGGCCGAACGGGGTCGTCGCCTTCTCCGCGTGGCGCATCTCGACCTTTGCGGCCATGGCGACGAGGATCGGGAGGTCCTCCCGGAGGCGGTCGTGGTATCGGGCGAGGATGTGCCCGACGAGGGCGGCGAGAGGCTTCTCGCTCCACGCGGCCACGTCGTCGGCGGAAGGTTCGGCGCGCTCGACCTCGCGGAGGATCGCTTCCGGGTCGAGGCCCTTGTCCCGGCAGGCTTCCGCCAGCGGGCGGCGGCCTCGGCAGCAGAAATCGAGGCCGTGTTTGAAGAAGATCCGCGCCGCGGCGGGGCGCGTCGCGGCGAGCTCGGCGAGGGTGGTTTGCTGGGTGTTCATCGGTTCCTCCGCGCTGGAACAAGGCACGGGGAGTGCCAAAACCGAAGCTCGGACCTGTCAACGATTTGCGAGAAGTGTTACCTTCATGACAACCACGAGGTGTTGTTGTGTCGACTACTTCGCTGTCAAAAGGACAACCATCCCCCGAGTCGGACGCGCTCCTGGAGATCGCCCGCGATCTGACCGCGTCCCTTGCGGCAAGCGACCGGTACGCCCGCCTGCTCGCCGGCGTGCGACGCGTGATCCCCTGCGATGCCGCCTGTCTGCTCCGGCTGGAGGGGGACGAACTCGTTCCCCTCGCGGCGCACGGCCTCTCCGACGAGGCGCTGCGACGCCGCTACCCGCGGCGGGAGCACCCGCGGCTCGACGTCATCCTCCGATCCGACGACCCGGTGCAGTTCCCCGAGGACAGCCCGCTCGCCGATCCCTTCGACGGGCTGATCGACGGCGATCCCCACGCCCTCGACGCGATCCACGCCTGCCTGGGCTGCCGCCTCGTGGACGGCGGCGAGGTCGTCGGGGCGCTCACCGCCGACGCCCTCGAGCCGCACGCCTTCGACGCGCTCGACCGCCGGACGGTGGCGACGCTCGGCGCGCTCGCGGGGGCGGCGATGCGCACGACCGCGCTGATCGAGGCCCTCGAGCGGACCGCGGCGCACCGCGGGCAGGTCGCGCGCGACCTGCAGACGACCGCGCAAGCGTCCGGCGGGCAGATCCTGGGGATCTCGGCGGCGATCCGCCGGCTGCTCGAGGAGATCGCCGTCGTCGCCGGCTCGGACCTCTCGGTGCTCGTCACCGGCGAGACCGGCGTCGGAAAAGAGCTCGTCGCACGTCGCATCCACGACGCGTCGCCGCGGGCCGGAGAGGCGCTCATCCACGTGAACTGCGCGGCGCTTCCCGAATCGATCGCGGAGAGCGAGCTGTTCGGCCACGTGGCCGGCGCCTTCACCGGCGCCATGCGCGATCGGGCCGGCAAGTTCGAGGTGGCCGACGGCGGGACGTTGTTCCTCGACGAGGTGGGGGAGTTGCCGCCGACCCTCCAGCCCAAGCTCCTGCGCGCGCTCCAGCAGGGGGAGATCCAGCGGGTCGGTTCCGACCGCGCGGTGCGCGTGGACGTGCGGATCGTCGCGGCGACCAACCGCGACCTGAAGCGGGAGGTCGCCGAAGGTCGTTTCCGCGCCGACCTGTACCACCGGCTCGCCGCGTTCCCGATCCACGTCCCCGCCCTTCGGGAGCGACGGGAGGACGTCGCCCTGCTCGCGTCGTTCTTCCTGGATTCCCAGCGCCGCCGGCTGGGCCTGGGGCCGGTCCGCCTGACCGACGCCGCGCGTGAGCGCCTTGCCGCCGAGAGCTGGCCGGGGAACGTGCGGGAGCTGGAGAACGTCGTCAGCCGCGGGGTCCTGCGGGCGGCCGCCGGACGTCCCGGTCGCGAGGCAGTGGTCGTCGGCGTGGAGCACCTCGATCTGGGCGCGGGATTGTTCGTGCCCGTGACGGCGTCGTCCCCCTCCGACTCCCGCGGCGTTCTCCCCCTCGCGGACCGCGTGGACGCGTTCCGGCGGACCGAGATCCGGGCCGCGCTCGAGCGGAGCGGAGGCTCCTGGGCCTCCGCGGCCCGGGAACTGGGGCTGCATCGGAGCAATCTCCACCACCTCGCGCGAAGACTCGGGTTGCGATAACCGGGCCTTCGGGGTACACACACGCGGTCAACCCGGGAGGGGGCTCTCCATGCGCCACGTGTGTGTCCCGGCCGTCGCGGCCGTCCTGCTCGCCGCCTCCGCGGCACTCGCCGCCGACGTCACGAAGCCGGCGGAGGTCGCCGACCTTCGGGCGGACCGGTCGGGTTCGGACGTCCAGCTGAGCTGGACCGCCGTCTCCTCGGACGCCCTGGGCGCCCCGGAGACGGTCGCGGAGTACCGGGTCTACCGGGGAACGACCCCGGACTTCGCGGCCGACCTGACCAACGGGACGAACCGCGTCGGAACCTCGGCCGGGACGACCTTCGTCGACCCCGGCGCGATCGCCGGCGTGGACTCGTACTTCTACCGCGTGACCGCCCGCGACGTCGCCGGGAACGAATCGGCCCCCGCCGCGTCGGGGGTGACCACCCCGCCGACGCTGACGACGGGATGGACCGACTCTGCCGTGACGATGACGTGGAGCGGCGCCGCCCCATCGGGGAACGTCGCCGGTTACGCCGTCTACTACGGCCGCGCGCCGCGCGCGTACGAGACGCGGATCGACGTCGGGAACGTGAGCTCCTATTCGATCCTCGGCCTTCAGCTCGAGACCGCGTATTACGTGGCGGTCGTCGCGTACGACTTCCGGGGTGTCGAGTCGGCCTTCTCCAACGAGGGGGTCGAAGGGGTCGCCGGCCGGGTCACGGTCCGCGCACACAACGCCGACTATCTGTGCTGGGGGGCCGCGAAGTGCCCGCCGCGCGAGGGAGCGGTCCAGCGCGCGGACGGCTGGCAGCTCAACGTCCCCGTCGATTTCCCCGCGGGCGACTGGACCAAGGTGACGGTCACCTACACGATCGACTCGCGCCTGTGCAAGGTCGGCGTGAACGGCACGACCGACAAGTGCGGGGGGACGAACCCCGGCGGGTACAACCCCTGCGGCGATCCCTGGGACCGCATCGCGAACCTCTTCCTCGTCGAGGACGAGGCGTGCCTCACCAACGGCCAGTCGTGCATCCAGCCGACGAACCTCGAGCTGATGCGCGCGATCACGCCGTTCGGCACCGACGCCCCGGCGCCCAACGGCTCGGGCGTGGTGCCGCCTCGCGTGCTCACCCTCGACGTCACCCCCTTCGAGCCGCTGCTCTCGGGGCGCAAATACGTCGGCGCGGAGATCGGCCACTTCGTCCAGGCGGGCTGGTGGGTCACCGTCGACTTCAAGATGAGCAAACGCCCCGAGGAGGCCTCGCCCAAGAAGCCCGCCGACGGGATCACGATCGTCCATTACGGCGGCGCCCCGATGACGCCGACGAAGAACGTGACGATCCCCGCCGACGCGCAGAAGGTGATGATGCGCCTGTTCACCAGCGGCCACGGCGGGAACCTCTACTGCAACGGCGGCTCGAACAACGGCGGCGCGTGCACCACGTCCTCGCAGTGTCCCGGCGGCTCGTGCCAGAACTGCGACGAGTTCTGCCAGCGCAACAACCGGATCCTCAAGAACGGCTCGCCGATCTGGCAGGGGGTTCCGTGGCGGACGGACTGCTCGCCGGGGAGCATCACCGCGTGCAGCACCTGGAACGCCTGCGGCTGGCCGTCGTGCACCTTCTCGCGTGCGTCGTGGTGCCCCGGATACATCGCGTGCCACACCAACGCGCCGTGCGACAACGACCTGAACCTGACCGCGCAGTTCACTCCCGGCCAGAGCGCGGACCTCGGCTACGACGTCGAGGTGATGCGCGGGAGCTGGCAGATCTCGATGGCGCTGTACTGGTACCGGACGCCCTAGCCGGCCGGAAGCTCCATCACCTTCGGTACGGTGTCGGTGGGGGAGACCTTGTACCAGGCTCCGGCGATCTTCCCCTTCTCGTCCACGAGGAACGACGAGCGGACGATCCCGAGGTAGGTCCTCCCGTACATCGACTTCTTCCCCCAGACCCCCCACGCCTCGGCCACCGCGTGGTCCGGGTCGGCGAGGAGGGGGAACTTCAGGCCGTATTTCGCGTCGAACTTCTTCTGCGCCTCCGGGGTGTCGGGGCTGATCCCGACCGCGACGATCCCCAGCTTCGCGAGGTCCTTGCGTGCATCGCGCACCTCGCACGACTGCTTGGTGCACCCCGGGGTGTCGGCCTTCGGATAGAAGTAGACGAGGACCTTCTTCCCCTTGAAGTCCGAGAGCTTGACGGTCTTCCCGCTCTGGCCCTTCAGCGCGAACGCGGGAGCCTTGTCGCCGACCTTCAGCGTCGCCATGCCGAATCCTCCAAGTTCACCGGCGGCACGTTAGCCGATCGGGTATTCTCCGCGCATGTCCGGCGTTACCGTGCTCGACGATCCCGCCGCCGTCGCCCGCGAAGCCGCCTCGCTCTTCGTTCGATCCGCGCAGGAGGCGATCGCGGCCCGCGGTCGGTTCGTCGTCGCGTTGTCGGGAGGGTCGACCCCCAAGGCGGCGTTCGAGCTCCTCGCGCGCGAGCACCGCGAGGCGATCGACTGGAGGAAGGTCGTCGCCTTCCCCGGGGACGAGCGGTGCGTTCCCCCGGACCATCCCGACAGCAACTACCGCACTGCGCGCGAGCGCCTCGTCGACGCGGGCCCGCTTCCGGAGGCGAACCTCAAGCGCTGGAGGACCGACGCGGGTCCCGAGGCCGCGGCGGCCGCCTTCGCGACGATGCTGCGGGAGTTCGGCCGCCTCGACCTCGTGATGCTCGGCCTCGGACCCGACGGTCACACCGCCTCGCTCTTCCCGCACACGACCGCGCTCAAGGCGACCGACGAGCTCGCCGTCTCCACCTGGGTGGAGAAGCTCGGGGTGCACCGGTTGACCCTCACCGCCCGCGCGATCAACGCGGCGCGGCGCGTCGTCTTCCTCGTCGTGGGCCACGACAAGAAGGACGCCCTCGAGGTGGTGCTCCAGGGGCCGCGCGACCCCTCGCGCCTCCCGGCGGAGCTCGTCGAGCCCGAGGACGGCGAGCTCATCTGGCTCGTGGACCGGGCGGCGCGCGGGCGGATCTGAAGTCCCGTTCGCTGCACATGCGGGTACCGCCGGGCCGCATCTCGACGTAATCGTCCCCGGCTCAAGGAGGTCTCGCATGCATCGAGTTGCGCTTCTGACATGTCTCGCGATCGTCGCCACGATTCCCGCGAACGCCGCCGACCTCGTCGACGTCGCCACGCACGTCC
The DNA here is from genome assembly GCA_036376135.1 of Candidatus Polarisedimenticolaceae bacterium. NCBI lineage: Bacteria > Pseudomonadati > Acidobacteriota > Candidatus Polarisedimenticolia > Candidatus Polarisedimenticolales > Candidatus Polarisedimenticolaceae > Candidatus Polarisedimenticolaceae bacterium. The sequence goes on from DASVAW010000008.1 coordinate 42,585, forward strand.
AGTGGGACTCCGTCCCGCTCGGCACGGCGAACGAGGGGTCGTGCTTCATCCGGACCCGCGGCCTGGGGGAGGTCCGCGTGCAGATGGACACCCGCGTCGTCTTCGCGAACGGGTACGTGCTGAACCTGACCGGGATCGACGATCCGGGGGTGATCGGCTATCAGGGGGCGTACGAGCTGAGCGTCTTCTTCATCATCCCGCCCGAAGCGGGCCCGGGTCCCGCGCGGTTCGAGTGCGAGGTGCGCGCGCAGATCGGCGGGCAGAAGGAGCTCGAGCTGTCGAGCGCCGGGTTCGTCGTCAGCGAATCGTCGGCTCCTGCTGACTGAGGCAGTGCAGGGTCCCGAGCCCCCAGACGAGGTCGCGCGCGTGGACGCCGATCACGGGCCGGTCGGGGAGGAGCTCGGAGAGGATCCCGAGCGCGAGTCGATCGGCGGGGTCGTTGAAGGTCGGGACCAGCACGCCGGCGTTGGCGATGAGGAAGTTGGCGTAGCTTGCCGGCAGGCGCAGGCCGTCGAAGACGACGGGGCGCGGCATCGGGAGGAAGACGACCTCGGGCCGCGATCCGTCCTCGAGGCGCGCCGATTCGAGTCGCTCGCGGTTCTCCTCCAGGACCGCGTGGTTCGGGTCGTTCCGGTCGCGCTCGCGGCAGAGCACGATCGTCCTCGCGTCGACGAAGCGCGCGAGGTCGTCGACGTGGCCGTGGGTGTCGTCGCCCGCGATCCCCGAACCGAGCCAGATCGTGTTCGACGCGCCGAGCGTCGCCTTGAAGACCGCCTCGTAGTCCCGGCGCGCGAAGCCGGGGTTGCGGACCTGAACGGTCGGGTGGAGCAGGCACTCCTCGGTCGTGAGGATCGTGCCGCGCCCGTTGACGTCGATCGCGCCCCCCTCGAGGACGACCTCACGGTCGCGGTGCCTCACCGGGAGCAGGGGCGCGTCGAGCGCCTTCGCCGCGCGTTCGGGAACCTTGTCGTCCTTGCGCCAGTTCGGGTACTTCGCCCAGGCGTTGAAGCGGAAGCGGGCGATCGCCTTCCGGCCCTTCGACGCGACCCAGATCGGGCCCGAGTCGCGCGTCCAGCCGCGGTCGGTGGGGAACCTCCGGAAGTCCAGCCGGGCGAGATCGACGCCGTTGCGCCTCAGGTGGCGGCGCGCCTTCGCCTCGTGCGCCGCGTCGTTCACGAGCAGGCGGACCGTCTCGCCTTCCGCCAGGAGGCGGACGAGCTCGGCGAACGCCCAGGGGATCGGCCCGAACTTCCCCGGCCAGTCGGAGGTCTCGTGCGGCCAGCCGAGCCACGTCGCCTCGTGAGGCTCCCACTCGGCGGGCATCCGCCAGGCGTCGCGACTCAATCGAGGAACCGCTGCTCGATTCCCGCGTAGGCGTCGATGCGCCGGTCGCGCAGGAACGGCCAGTTGCGCCGTACCTCCTCGATCCGCCCGAGGTCGATCTCGGCCACGAGGATTTCCTCCTCGTCGGTCGAGGCCTCGGCGACGACGACGCCGAAGGGGTCGCAGAGGAACGTCGTTCCCCAGAACTCGAGGCCGGGGGAGGCGGGGTCGGGCTTCTCGTGGCCGATCCTGTTCACGGCGGCGACGTAACACCCGTTGGCGATGGCGTGGCCGCGCTGGATCGTCCGCCAGGCGTCGCGCTGGTCCGCGCCGTGCGCCGCCTTCTCGTGGGGATGCCAGCCGATGGCGGTCGGGTAGAAGAGGACCGCGGCTCCCTGCAGTGCGGTGAGCCGCGCCCCTTCCGGGTACCACTGGTCCCAGCAGATCAGGGTGCCGATGCGTCCGGCCTTGACGTCGAAGGCGCGAAAGCCCAGGTCCCCGGGGGTGAAGTAGAACTTCTCGTAGAACGACGGGTCGTCCGGGATGTGCATCTTCCGGTACAGGCCGACGAGCGTTCCGTCGGCGTCGAGGATCGCGGCGCTGTTGTGGTAGAGGCCGGGCGCCCGTTTCTCGAAGACCGGGACCACGACCGCGACGCCCGCCTCCTTCGCCGCGCGCCCGAGCGCCTCGGTCGAGGGACCCGGGACCGGCTCGGCGAGGTCGAACAGGGCCGCGTCCTCCTTCTGGCAGAAGTACGGGGTCCGGTACATCTCGGGAAGGCAGACGACCTCGGCGCCGGCCGAAGCCGCTTCGGCGATCTTCGCCGCCGCCTTCGCGGTGTTGGCCTGCGGGTCGGTCGACATCCCCATCTGGACGAGGCCGACCTTGAAGCTGCGGTCCTTTGTGCTCATGGCCGCGGCATCCTGCCACACCTCACGAGGATGCGGCGAGGGCGCGCAGGTCGTCCGGCGAGAGATCGCGGGCGCGGGCGAACCCGGCGACGAACCGACCCGAGCGGATCCGGAGGGCGTACGTCCCGAAGTCGGCGAGTCCCGTGGTCATCCTCGCGGAGGGGAACCGGGCGACGTAGCGCCCCACCACCGACGCGGCTTCCTCCGAGTCCGGGTCGAGGGGGTTCACGGATCCGGAGAACGTCACGCGGGGAACCTGGAGCGGGTCTGGGGCGCCCGCATCGGGGGCATGGATCAGCGCGGAGAACGGCGCGTTCGCCTTCAACCCCCGGGTGTGGAGCGCCATCCCCGACGCCCGCACGTAGAGCGTCGCGAAGTCGGGGGCGATCACGTACGGCAGGAGCCCGACGTAAGGCGCCCCGTCGACGAGCACGCCGAGGGCGAGCACGCGAGAGTCGCGCAGGAGCGAGCGGAGGAGGATCGAGTCGTTGTCGAGGTTCATGGTCGCTCCGTACGGTAGGGGGGCGCGGCCGCCCACGGGTACTCCATGTACGCGGCGGCCTTCTCGGCGGCCTCGCGGCCGAGCAGCCGGTCGACGACGTGCAGGGCGCCGTCGATCCCCGCCGAGACTCCGGCGGTCGTGATGATGCGTCCGTTGTCCACGATCCGGACGTCGGCGAGCACCTTCGTCCGAGGCGCCTGCTCGCGCAGCCGCTCGATCCGCCCGTGCCACGTCGTCGCGGCGAGACCGTCGAGGACCCCGGCGTGCGCGAGCACGAACGCCCCCGTGCAC